>DQWD01000060.1 GCA_011042725.1 Candidatus Aminicenantota bacterium
ATTCATACCAAATTTTTGAGCAATCTTGTAAGGTGTATCGCCTTTCTTGACCACATAAACCTGAGCTCCTCCAGGGATTCCTTCTTGGATAGTAAGTTTTTGCCCTACTCGTAAGACATTACTCGACAAATTGTTCATCTGTTTGATACGCTTCACTGAGGTATTAAAAGCGCGAGCGATGCGGTAGAGGCTATCTCCTCTTTTGACGATATATACCAACTTTTCTCCCTCCTTGGTCAAGCTCATTGAAGAGGGTCGGGAAGATAAGTAGCCGCTTCGAGAAGGAACCTTAAGTCTTTGGCCGGGACGGATGAGGTGAAGGCTTCTCAATCTATTTAAACGGGCGATAGCTGAAACCGTAGTTCGGTAGCGTTGGGCAATAGTAGAGAGTGTTTCGCCCCGACGAACATAATGAACAACGTAAGTCGCCTCGGGAGGAATCCACCGGGAGATATTTTCCAGAGAAGCTAAAGTCTTTGCTCCATAGCCTGGGGGAACGCGGAGCGAATAAATTCGATCAGGAGTAGATTTATGTC
Source organism: Candidatus Aminicenantota bacterium (assembly GCA_011042725.1). Classification (GTDB taxonomy): domain Bacteria; phylum Acidobacteriota; class Aminicenantia; order Aminicenantales; family Aminicenantaceae; genus JdFR-80. The sequence continues at coordinate 537 of DQWD01000060.1, forward strand.
GCAACTCAGGGTTTAATTCTTCCAGAACTTTACTTTCAATGCCTAGATTCTTGGCTAATGTTGCCAGTTTAAAAGGCTTATTAATTTCCACAATCTCAAATTCTAGAGGTGGGTCTGGTGGGGGGAGGGAAAATCCGTATTTCTCAGGATTGGAAATGATCAATAATGTGGCGATGAAGCGGGGAACAAATCGGGCTGTTTCCCGGGGGAGCATGATGTAGAGATCCCAGAAATTGTCTAGGTAGTTAATTCTTTGGGCCTGAATAAGCTTTTGTACGCGGAATTCTCCGCAGTTATAAGCCGCCAGGGCAGTAGTCCAATCACCAAAAAAAGAATGTAATTCCTTTAAATATTGAATGGCAGCTTTAGTGGCTTTGATAAAATCCATTCGCTCATCAATCCAGCGATCCCGTTTTAAGCCGAAGCGATAACCGGTTGAGGAAATAAATTGCCACAAACCGAGAGCTCGGGCCCGGGAATAGGCATTGACTTTAAAACCACTTTCAATCAAGGGAAGCCAAGAAAGCTGCTCGGGAAGACCTTCTTTCTGAAGTTCTTTAAGGATAAAAGGTCGATAGCGGCCCGAACGGCGATAAGAACCTTCGAAAAAACTGCGTTCTTTCGTCTGGAAATTTTTTATTTCGGCCAGAACATATTTATTTTCTTCCAAAGGAATACTGCGGTGATTATCAATCACTGCACTTATTCGAGAGGCATATATTTCCTGAATCCGGCGAGCGATAAGCAAGCGAAGGTCATTCTTATCCTGAATTAGGGGAGAATCCGGGGGGAAATCTGCTTCGAGCAAAAAACCAAAAGCTTCATCTAAAGCAAGTAGAGCCGTATCCAAATCCCCTTTATCCCAGGCTGTTTGGGCATCCTGGTAAGCTTGCCAAGCTAATTCAAGACAGCGGGTTGGATCTAGGGCTTCTTCTTCCTGGGAGTTAGAATCAGAAACATCTTTTTCTGACTTTTTTTCCGGGACTGATAGTTCAGTAAAAGATGAATTAAGCTTTGTTTTTTCAGTCTTAGTTGGCGACTCCTGGGTGGTTGTTGTTTTGGGCTTTTCTTCGGTTGTTAGATTCTTAGCCGCTGGTTTTTTTTCAGCGTCAGAAGCGCCGCTACTGGAGGAGGTTTGTTTTTCGGGGCTGATAACGGGTCCCGGGGATGATGAGCAATTCCAGAAGGAAAAAGAAAAAAGATTTAAGGCCAGGAAAATTAATATTATTCTTAAATTAGATTTAACTTTTTTCACGGTTAACGAGGTTGTATTTATACCATTTGAGGGTTGATAAGTCAATTTTGAACTCTTGGGGCTTCGGATTTGTGAAGACCCGGCCTGGCGTCATCTATTTCAGAAGTTGGGTCATTAGTATAGCCTGGTCCTGGGATTTTAAAAGCTGACTTTTTGGTGCCATTCCCAAGCTGTTTTAATAATGGTGCTCAAGTCGGAGTGATTAAGAAGCCAATCCAGTTTTTTTTCTGCCTTTTCCCGTGAAGCTAAAAGAATGGGAACATCTCCCTGACGGCGAGGACGAGGAAGGTAGTTCAATTTTAAACCAGTGACTTCTTCGGCTTGACGAATAACCTCCAGCACGGAGTAACCTTTATTGGTTCCCAAGTTAATGAAATCGGCATGGATTTCTTGGTGTAACAGCTTTTTAAGAGCTTGGACATGAGCTGTGGCGAGGTCAGTGACATGGATGTAATCACGAATGGCTGTGCCATCAGGAGTAGGAAAATCAGTTCCGTAAAGATAAAATTTTTCTTTTTTCCCTAAGAGAGTGAGGAGGATGTTGGGAATGAGATGGGTTTCGGGCTCGTGCATCTCGCCCAGTTGGCCTTCCGGATCAGCTCCGGCGGCATTGAAGTAACGCAAGGAGATGAATTGGAGACCGTAGGCTCGACTGTAGTCTTGGAGCATGGTTTCGACAAAAAATTTTGTCTGTCCATAAGGATTAGCTGGAGACAGCGGATGGTTTTCGGGAATTGGAATTTTTTTAGGGAGGCCATAAACAGCGGCGCTCGAAGAGAAGATAAATTTCATGATTTTATTTTCCAGCATTGCTTCGAGAAGATTAAGACTAGTGACAAGATTATGGTGGTAGTATTTCTGGGGATTTTGGTACGATTCTCCCACCTGAATTAAGGAGGCAAAATGAATCACTGCTTCGATAGGAAAGGAAGCTAAAACTTCTTTTATTTTTTCCCGGTTGCGGAGGTCTCCTTTAATGACTTGACCACCGACAATTAGTTCCTCTTTTCCGGAGGAAAAATTATCGAAAATAACGACTTTAAACCCTTCGCGAAGGAGTTGTTTTACCGTATGAGAACCGATATAACCTGCTCCCCCCGTGACTAAAATAGACATTTATTACTCCTCCTCATTGTTGTTATAAGTGGAGAGCAATTCATTCTTTTAAGCTTTTTTTGAACATTTGATTGCCTGCCGGGTAGGGAAGCCTTTGGAAAGTCATCCATATATGAGATCTCTTCTTCTCTCTGATGGTTATTTCTTCCCCCTTTTTTTTGAATTAGTTGGCTGATCTTTATCTTTTCTGCCGGATGTTTTCTTTTTAGGTGGGGAAGGCTTGCTGGGCCTGGAGGCCTTAGAGAAGCTTTGTTTTTCCCTTTCTTGAGCAATTATTTTTTGGGCTATCTTTAAACCCTCTTCCAAGGTTTGAAACTCGTTGTCCAGTTGGAATTCATAGAGCTTGTTGAGAATTTTGCCCATTTTCGGTCCAGGTGAGACACCAAGAGAAAGGAGGTGTCGGCCAAGGATCAGGGGTTTAATGGTCTCTTGGGACACATTTAGTTCGGCAAATTTTTGTTTAAGCCATTGACCTTCTTGGTCAAGTTCCTCAATTGGTTGAGGAGAACGTCCACTTCGGTCGGCGACATCAAGAAAGATAAGGAGATCTATTTCGCCATCAACGTCGGCAGCCAGGCGATTAAGAGCCTTGCGGGTAATAACTTCCCGGTTTTGCCATAATTCAGAGGGTCGATGATGGCAGCGGATTAGATTTAAAGTTATCTTTCGCACATCAACCCCATTCCAGGAGAAAAGCTTCATCCGGTTGAATACCTGGGTGGTTATTTTTTCTGAAAGGATATCATGTCCTTTGTTGGTGATGACCATTCGGCCATTCTTATATTCCCAAGTGACCGTAGCCGGCTTGCCCACATCATGGAAAAGAGCAGCCAACAGGAGGCAGAGGGTTTTGGCCGGAGGAAGGTTGTTTTTTTGGGCGAGGCGATGGGCCTGATCAATGGTAATTAAAGTATGAGGCCAGACAGTGTGGTGGCCGAATTCATCTGTTTCGGGATGAAAGATGGCATCCTGGATGGACAAAGTTAACTCATATAGCTCAGGAAATAGTTGTTTAAGAACACCGAGCTTAAAAAATTCAGCCAAACCTCTTGAAGGTTCGTCTGAATTAAAGAGGATACGAAAGAGTTCGTCATTAATTCTTTCTTGACTGAGTCCGCTGAGGTCTATCTTTTGAGCGAGTTCGTAAATTGAGGGATCGATGGAAAACTTGAGAATGGCCGCAAACCGGGCTGCCCGCAAGACTCGGAGAGGATCTTCCGGAAAGGCTTGGGGATTTGTCATTCGCAAAATTTTGTTTTTGATATCTTCCTGTCCCCGAAAAGGATCGATCAGTCGACCGTCGGTTAAACGCAGAGCAATGGAATTACACCGGAAATCTCGCCGGGCTAAGTCTTGTTCTAAGGGCAAATTGGGATCGGTGATTATTTTAAAATCTTTATGGGTCCTTTTTTTGGAGTCTTCTGGTTTGTCGAGGCGGGGAAGGGCAATGTCGTATGTTTTTCCTTTTCGAGTAAATTTTATTACCCCAAAGCTCTTCCCGACCAGGTCGACTCGTCCATGGGGTTTTAATTTAGCTGTAATCTCATCAACTTGATGCCTTAAGATGAGGAGATCGACATCTTCGGTGGGGTTTCCTCGGAGATGATCGCGGATGAAACCGCCGACGGCATAGACGTTTTGGCCAAAAAGTTCTAAAAAGAGTCCTCTATCTTGGAAATCGGCCGGTAAATAGTCCATCAATTTTGGTATTGTAAACTGCTGTGGCCGGTAAGGCAAGTCTCTGGGACTAATTTAATTGCTGAAGTTCGTTATTACGATGGCTCTTTTTTTACCCTAATCTCCTTAACCACCCGCAGACCTATATAGTTTAGCGGCGGAGTTTCTTTTGTTTTTTGGTCCTCAGGCATCCAAGCATTTTTGCCCAGTGGCTGGCCATGGCCTTGC
>DQWD01000281.1 GCA_011042725.1 Candidatus Aminicenantota bacterium
CCTCACTCTTCTTCCTCAAGTAAATCTGCTAGGAACTTTCACCTGCCGGGGTAAGGTTTCTCTGCAAGCTCAGGAAGTTTTTCAGAAACTTCCTGAACATCAAGCTTGGGCCACAATGGCCGTCAGTTCCCAAAATCATCCCAATCAACATGATCAAGAAGAGGCCAAATCTTTTGCTCAATGGGTTTTGGCTTTATATCATAGCCAAAAGTAGAAATTAGTCCTCATCACATCCCTTACCGGGCAAGTTTCCCCGTATCAACCTTTATTCAGGGATAAGCATTGCGAATTGAACAGAAGGAGCTACTTTTGAAATTAAAGCCCCACCATAACCATCTCTCTAAGAGCTTTTTGGTAACTAGTACCTCTTCATTTTTCTTTTTTTTCCATCACCTCGACCAACACTCCTGACCACGCCTGGGGATGGAGAAAAGCGATAATTGTCTGGCGAGAACCATGGCGGGGATAACCAGGAAGGAAAGATTTTCCTTTTTGTTCCAACTCTTTCCCCAAGCGCTGAATATCTTCTACCTCGAAGCAGAGATGATGAAGCCCCTCCCCTTTTTTGGCGATAAATTTGGCGATCACCGAGCGAGAGGAAAGTGGAGCGACCAACTCAAGAGAGACTCCCCCCGGAAGTTGGAGATGAGCAATCTTCAGGCCTTCTTCTTCTAGAGTTTCCACCTCACTTGCCTCTAACCCTAAAATGTCTTGCCAAAGGCGCAGAGAAGCATCTAAATCTTTGACGGCCACGCCAATATGATCTAAACCTTTAATCATTCACGCCCTCCTTCATTACCTTCTGGAGGAGCTTTTCCGCCAAGGAATAGGGATCCACCTGGTGTTGGACTAGTTGTTCAAATAAGGCCTCTATCTCTCTTGAAGAGACTCTCTTTTTGATCTGGTGGATAATCTCTTGGCTAATTATATCATTGACCATTGCTTCTAATAGCTGTTTTCTCTTCGTCTTCTGAGTCTTGGGAAGAGACGTTTCCACCAATTTATGTAATTCTCGGGCCAGTTCAGCAACTCCTACGCCATCGGGAGCTATAGTTTTGACTACTGGCGGTAAACTAGCCCCATGGCCGCCCAATTCCAGCATGGCCCGCAACTGGCGTTCAGTCCGGTTAGTTTCCGGCAGATCGGCCTTGTTGAGAACAAAAATATCAGCAATCTCCATAAGACCAGCTTTGAAAATTTGAATATCATCCCCGGCCCCTGGCACTAAAACCACGACCACAACATCAGCCAGCTTGACAATTTCAACTTCGTCTTGACCGACGCCTACTGTTTCGACAAAAATAATCTCCTTTCCCGCCGCCTCAAGAACAGTAATTGCTTCGCCGGTAGCTTTGGCCAACCCCCCTAAATTTCCTCTCGTGGCCATGCTGCGGATAAAAATCTCGTCATCCAAACTATGCCGCATCATTCTAATTCGATCTCCAAGAATAGCTCCGCCGGTGAAAGGAGAGGATGGATCGACAGCAATGAGGCCTATTTTCTTAGCTTGGGCGCGAAATATTTCCAACAATTGATCAAGTAAAGTGCTTTTTCCTGCTCCTGGAGATCCAGTTATTCCCACCACTACGGCTGAACCTGAATAAGGAAAAATTCGTTTCATCAGCTCTTTCGCTTCGGGTAAATTATTTTCAAAAATAGAAATCCCCCGCGCTACTGCCCGTGGATCTCCAGCTAAAATTTGCTTGCTGACTATCTTCAGATCCATGCTAATTTTTCCCTGATGAAACAGTTGTTACTTTCGGGAAAGTAGATCTAAAAATCAAAATTCTTGAAGAATTCGATGAGCAATAATCCATCTCTGAATTTCCGAAGTGCCTTCCCCAATGGTGGCTAATTTGCAATCACGATAAAATTTTTCCACTAGATAATCTTTGGTGAATCCGTAGCCACCGTGAATCTGGACCGCCATCGATGAAGCCCGGACAGCTAATTCACTGGCATATAATTTGGCCATGGCTGACTCTTTCGGGATTTTCTTTCCCTGGTCTTCCAGAAAAGCCGCTCGGTAAGTAAGAAGCCGAGCGGCTTCAAGCTCGGTAAAGCCATCGGCCAACATCCACTGAATTGCCTGAAAATTGGCGATTGGTTGGTTAAATTGTTCTCGCTCTCGAGCATATTTAAGAGACATCTCTAAAGCTCCGGCGGCAATACCTAAAGAAAAAGCAGCAATACTCACTCGCCCCCCATCTAAAATTCCCATAGCTTGGCGGTAACCTTTACCTTCCTCACCGATTAAATTCCCGGCTGGCACTTCAACATCTTCAAAAATCAACTCCGCAGTATCGGCAGCCCGAATACCCAGTTTATCTTCCTTTTTCCCCGGTCGAAAGCCGGGCATATCCTTTTCAATAATAAAGGCCGATATTCCTTTTCGTCCCTGCGTAGGATCGGTAACCGCCATGACCACTAGTATTTCGGCTACCGAACCATTAGTAATAAATAACTTCGAGCCATTGAGGATATATTTATTGCCTTTCTTAACGGCTTTGGTCTTAAGCGCCGCCGCGTCTGAACCGGCCCCCGCCTCTGTTAGCCCCCAGGCTCCTAAAGTTTCGCCTGTGGCTAGACGAGTCAAGTACTTCTTTTTTTGAGCTTCATCACCAAAAAGATTGATATGGTTAGCACATAAAGAATTGTGAGCCGCCACAACTAATCCTACCGCTGGATCTATCTTGGAGAGTTCCTCTAAGATAAGAACGTAATCCACATTAGAATAACCGGCTCCTCCATACTCAGGAGGGATGATAATTCCCAGCAAACCCATTTCTCCTAGCTTAGCTGTTAAATCTTGAGGCCAGGCTCCTTGTTCATCCCACTCGCGAACAAAAGGGAGTATCTCCTTCTCGGCAAAATTCCTTATCGATTCCTTTAATAATTTTTGCTCCTCTGAGAAAAGAAAATCCATATTAAACCCTCTCCTTTAAAATTTTATAAAGCCCATCATGATTATCATCATCTTATCTTCTCCCTAATAATAAATCAAGCTTAAAAGGGTGGATCGCTTCCTTCGCTTTTCCCCGGGAAAAATCCACTGCTAGCCCTTCTTTAGTAAGTTAATAATCGCTAAGGTAATAAACAGATGTTATGGGGAGGAGACTTGACTCCAATAATTTTAATCTCCACCAAAATTTTTAAGGGAGAAAGCCCTACTTTTCAAGTCTCAATCTTAGAAGTCGCTTCGCTAGAGCTTGACGCCTATTTCCGGACAACCGCAAGGCAGCTTCCAAATTTCCTTTCTTCCTTCTTTCCTTTCTTTTTACCATAAGCCTGCTTAAGCTGGGAATTTGACATCTCAGCTTGATTCTCCTACATTATTCCTATGATTTCAGGATTATTACGCTTTATTTTCTATATTTTTCTCTTCTATTTTATCTACCAAGTTATAAAGCTTTTCCAAGCCGCCAAAAAAATAAAAGCCAAACGAAAAAAGCCCGCGACTTCTTCATCGCAAATGATGGTCAAAGACGAAGTCTGCCAGACCTACCTGCCCCTGGATGAAGCCTTATCTTTGACCTATAAAGGCCAAACCTATTATTTCTGCTCGGAAAAATGTCGGCAAAAATTTCTGACTGAAGCTAAAAGCAAGAGCTAAAAACCCCTCCGCCATTAATTCCAGATTTCAACAAATGATTATTAAATAAAAATTATTATCAGAGAGCTAAGCTCCAGCAATCAATGGTCTCTGTTTCTTCCAATGTTATTTGCTGATGTTCATGATTAGCGGGAACTAGATATGAATCTCCTTCTTCAACAATAAAATCTTCTTTCCTATCTTCGCAAAGAATGATAATTCTCTGTTTGCCTTTAAGCACATAAGTTACCTGTTCATAAGCATGAGTATGAGGTGGAACTCGCGACCCCTTTTTATATTCAAACCTAGCTAAGAGAACATCCTTCCCCCCGGCCAGAGTTATCCTTGTTACTCCTTCGAAAACCTCGATCTTAACCTGCTTGTCTTTTTTTAGATGAGGCATCTGATCCCCTCTTAATAAATAACTAATTTGTTATTTAATATATATTGAAAAAAATCACCATCTAATACGAAAATCAGTAAATTCCCCCTGATATTCTTCCCAGTCAACGTCCATTTTAGTTACCTTGGCGTAAGGGGGGCCTTCTTCCATTCTTTGCAGGAGAGCTTCAACCTCATTCTTAGGCCCTTCCAAAACAGCTTCTACTCGACCGTCGGGAAGATTGCGGACCCAGCCCTTAACTCCTAAAGAATCGGCCCACCGCCGCGTATGATCCCGGAAAAAAACTCCCTGAACTCGGCCCGAAACATACACATGTGCTCTGACCATCCTTGTTTGGCCTCATGTTAACACAAAAATGAAATTAAGCCAATAGTCTTATCCTTCAGGCCTAATCCAACCCCACCTCATCATTTTTCTGGCTCTTTTTATTCCCGGGGGGAAGGGATGAACATTTTCCTTGCTTTAGTCCTTTGGCGCTTCACCTTGGCCATAAACTAAAATATCAGTCACCGACATGAGGTTATTAACAGCAGAATTCGTTGACTAGTTGATGCAACTCTGATAGATAAAATCTAAGCATGAAGAATCCAAAATCCACTAATCCTTCAATCCTTTTAAGCGTGGCCGGCTTTGATCCTTCGGGTGGGGCTGGCGTTCTTCTGGACTTAAAAGTTTTCCACTACTTTAACTTTCTAGGTCAAGCTGTTCTCACCTCTCTCACCGCCCAAAACACAATGGAAGTTACCTCAATTCATTCTCTTTCGGCCTCATTTATCCAAGA
>DQWD01000250.1 GCA_011042725.1 Candidatus Aminicenantota bacterium
AAATCCACTTGACCAAAATATCATTAAAGAAGTTGAATCAATAAATCCTGAGCAAGTAGACATTATCTTTGAATGTTGTGGCCAACAAGAAGCACTTGATCAAGCAGAAATACTTTTAAAGCCGGGGGGAAAGTTAGTGATTATCGGTATTCCCGAAGCGGATCGCATCTGGTTTAATCCGCACCTTCTTCGACGAAAAGAAATTGAGATTATTAATGTTCGTCGCCAGAATAATTGTATTCCAGGAGCGATTCAGTTTCTTCAGAGCCATGCTTCCTCTCTTCGTTTCCTGATTACCCATCGCTATTCCTTAAACGAAATTCAAGAGGCATTTGAAGTTGCCTCTAATTATAAAGATGGGGTAATCAAAGCCGTTATCGATCTCTGAACCTAAATATTCTTAGTTTAATCCAAATCCAAGTTGTTTTAATCTTTTTGGCCAGCCTAAATCTGTTTCAGTATTTGATAGATGTGATTTTTTAATTAAGAATCTGTCTGTAACATATTTTCATGAAGCTCGTTAAGTTTTTGTTTTAAAATCAAAACCAAGCTAATTAAGTCAGACTCTTTGGCTACCATCAAACGGGTAAAAGTTTTATCCTGGTGAAATCAGGGCCCTAGAAAAGTTAATCATTCGGCTCAATAGCAGAATTTTTATTCTGGCCAAATTGCAAATTCACATTTAAGCCAAATTTTAAGTATCAGTAAATTACTAGGAATTCAGATGATAACTTAACTGCCTCTTTTTAAAATCGAAAATAAATCGAAAATAGTCTTCATCTATTGACTCTATTTTGCCTCAGTAAACAAGACTTCTCAACCCTGAGAACAGCTAACAGATAGATGATTAACACCCCAAGGTTCAGATTTTTTCTGATTAAATAAATAAAATATGAGTCACCACTATTTTTATTTTTTAATCCATATGAACTCCTTAATTAATACGAAATACGAAATACTTTATTCTACAGAATCATTTCTTCTAATTATTATTCAATTTTTGGCGATACAAATAATTTCCACCGGAATATTGCGGTTCTCTACTTGAATTTCAACTCCTCTGGCTAACTGTTGAGCTGATAAGATATCTTTTTCGCGCCCATCAATCACTACTCGGTAAGATCCAGGCCGTAATCCATCTAAATATAATTTAGTGAGGTGAGGTTGCTCATAACGGCTTTCGATAACAAATTTGAGGTAATTTAAATTCTTGTGGATGATAATTGGGGGAGAAGAAGTAAAGCCATCTCTCTCTAAGTTCATGTGAAGCTTAACATGGACTTTTATTAAATGAAATCTCTGGCGGAGGCCATCTAAAGAATATATCTTCAATTCATGGCCTGATTCTTCCAGCTTTCCTCCATAACAGATGAGGCCAAAGAGAGGATCTTGGGCAATAATAGTCGCCGCCGTCCTCAGGGCAGCCCCAAAACCCAGATCTATCTCGGCACTGTATCGCCAGGCGCCTCTTTTTTGTTCGTTTCCTAACCAGGTCCGACCATAGGCTTCGGTGACGAAAGCGCTGCCGGCCGCTCCATCATTTTCCTTTACGGGCCACCAGTAGCCATAGTTACTTTCCTCATCTCCAGCATTCATCAGAGCCCACGAGCTCAAGAACGAGGCATACCCTAACCGGAGAAAAGGGTAGAGATTTTCTGCATAATAGAGACCATAATCAATAATTGACCATCCACCCATCTGAGACATGTAGCGCAATCTTTTCTCGCCACCAAGCTGATAATAAGATGTTTCCAGCCATCCTCGAGTGGCAATGTTTAAGGCGATTTCTTTCTCCATGAATTGCTTGACTTCATCTAAGGTCACTTTTAAGGTACTATTCCCTTCCTTTAGCTGGTGATAAGCATATTTAGCCAAAGCATGGTAAGCTTCAAATCCAGTGGGATCAAATGGATATTCAGAGTGGAATAAATTTGGATCATCTTTGATGAAGTGTTCAATTTTTTTCTCCCATCTTCTTTTTAGCCACTCAGCTTTTTCCTTCCAGCCACGCTTCTCAAGATCCTGGATAAGAAAATTAATGACCATTTCATCCATGGTCCCAAGATCAAGAGCTGACCAGTGAGCCAGTTCAAGAGGAAGGGTAAAGTAAGCTTTAGCTGTTCCCAATGCCCTCTCTAGGTAACCATCAGCATCTAGATAGTGGACCAGTTCCGGGTAAAATTGAGCCAGCCGATACATGCTCCAGTATAAGTTGATGACATGAGGGTAATCGAAAACTCTCCAAAGATGACCAACCCATCCTTCCCGGTCGGTTGGGCCAGCTTCCCGGTTTGTCTTCCAATCCGGGATCCCATAAACTCCGTAGGGATATGTTTCTTGGTTGGTTCGCTGGAGCTTACCCCAAACAAAATTTTTGATGTAGTATTCCACCGCTTCTATCTCCTCTGGCTCGGGCCAGCCAACATTCTTGGCCGCTACATAAGGTGCCTTACCTAATCCGGGATCATCGCAAGAGAGGACATATCGTTTGAGCCCATCTCTTTTGTCCGGGCTCAAAAGGATCTTTTTTTTCATGTCCCATTCTGAAAATAAACCATCATACCACTTACTCGGATCTCGATGTTGCTGTTTATTGACCAGAAAGGAGGCTCTTTTTTTGATGAGAGTTTCCAAGGGTTGGGTGATGAAAAATTCCAAAAACATTCGTTTCCCATCATCCCAGCTAACAGTGATTTTATTTTCGCCTAGTTTATTAAATTTAACTCGGTAAATAATGTGTCCTGAGGATTTCTCGGTAATTTTTTCAATTTGAGTGTGAGTGGGAAATTCTGGGATAAGGTTATAATTATTTTTCGTCCTTATGGCTAGCCTGGCCGCTAGGTTTAAAGGCAGAGTCATCCCGGGGACAATTTCCACGTCAAACAAATTATTTTCAACCAAAGCATCACGGACGCCCTGATAGCCATCCACCCACGTAAACTTAAATATAAAGGTGATTTCATCCTGAGGAGAGAATTTGGGAGTAAGGATAAGGCTGGTGGAATCTTGACGCCAATTGCCTCCCTTTTTAATGGCCTCATCAATGGTTAATTTTGAATGCAGATAGACGCCCCTTCGGTCTATGTACTCGAGTTTGGCGGGCTTAAAATTTCGTTCCATCCGGGCATCTTCGAACAAAGGGCATTCTTGAACAGGTGTCATAAGTAAGAATCGCCCCTGGCTGTTAGGTCTCATCCAAAAAATAAATGACCCATGACCAGAGATAAATTGGTGGGGATAAACCCTTTTGGTGTACATGATTTCTTTATCCCATCGTGGTTGGGTATTAAATGGTAATTCTAAAATAAAATCACCGATTTCTAAGGGCTTATGAGTGAGATTGCGCAAATGAAGTGTCCAGTAGAGAGCCTGGCCCATCACTCGAAAACGTTGAGTAAATTCCAAGTCAGCAAAATAATCATCCCATCCGGATTCGTTATATATAATCAAAAAATGAGGTGTTGTTTCTTCATTGTCTGGGGATGAGCTTATAATTCGTCGGCGGGTTGGAGGAATATTTTTGGTCGAGAATTCTTGCCATTTTCCGCCTTTCATCCGGTAGCGCACTACCACATGACCAAGGGTGCTGCCTTCTTGGATAAATTCGGTGTCAAATCGATCGCCTCTTTCCTTTAAGCTAATAATTCCCTGCGAGCCAAATTGCAAAAGGAATGGAGATGAGGAGGGTTTACTTTCCTCATAATCGGCCATTTGAGGAACTTTAATTATCATCAGGAAAGAAATGATTAGAGTAAGTTTTATTAAAGGAACTTTGATTTTTCTTAAAAAAAACATCTTGTTTCTCCTATTCTTTGACAAAAACAAAATTACTATTAATAGTGCATTGTTTGAAGTTGCTTTTATTTAAAACAATATTTAAAACTAAAATTAATTCCCATAAACTTAATATCACAATTCTTGGTTTATGCTTAAAAAATGAAATTAATTCTCTTCCATATTGGATGGGTTAATCAAAACAAAGTTTACCGGTGGCAAGATAGACAATGGTCCGGAGATAATCTAATATGCCTGAACCAATAAGCTTTCTGCAGGACGCCGAAGGTCCCAAGGCGAAAATGAAAATGCTAGGCTCTACGATATTTATTCCTTTCAATTTGGTATCCATGAGGAATCTTACCACACCTTAAGGCCTTTCTTAATTCCTTTCTATCCATACAATATGGAAGAGAACCATAAAATTTACCTCTTTGTAAAAAAATTAGCTTAAAAAGAACGCAATTGTTTCTCATGTTGTTCTTAAACGAGAAGCTAAAGATTACATAAGTATCAAAACACACCATGGCTAATTCTTACGTTAATGACTTATAAGATTCAACTCTGGTATATGAAATTATCTGACCGATTATTCCACTGGATCAGCGTTGACCGAGGGCAGCCATTTTTTTAATTTCTCTTTAAGGTCTTGGTATTCTGGTTGTTGGGCTAAATTATAGTATTCATCAGGATCTGAGTCATGGTCATAAAGTTCTTCCGAGCCGTCAAAATAATGGATATAGCGCCATCTCTCGGTGCGAAGAGCATGATTGTTTTTTCCCCAAGTGGATAGAGCGGGCCACGGCCAGGGGGCAGATGGATTTCGAAGAAGAGGACGAAGGGAACGGCCTTCTAGTTGGTTGTTGGGAGGTAATTGACAGACATCAACTAAAGTCGGGTAAATATCAAGAAGGCTAACCGGCCGAGAACAACGAGAATTAGGCTGAGTTAAACCAGGAACAACAAGAATGAGAGGAACACGAGTTGATTC
>DQWD01000239.1 GCA_011042725.1 Candidatus Aminicenantota bacterium
GAAAAGGTCAAAGCTCTTGGCTGGAAATTCCCCGAGCCATTTGTGGCCAAAGCAGCCGATGGTAAGACTGATATCTATGGTCTCATCTGGCGTCCCACTAATTTTAATCCTCAGCGTAAATACCCGGTGATTGATGCAACTTACACCGGCCCTCAATCCGTGGCCACGCCAAAAATGTTTGCTCGAGCCCTTTTTCATGCCAATAGCTCTTTGGCCGAGCTCCAATTCATCTGTATTACCGTTGATGGCCGGGGAACAGCCCGGCGCTCCAAGGAATTCCATAATTACTCTTACCATAACCTAGGAGGAGGTTGTTTGGACCATATTGAAGCCATTAAACAGTTAGCTAAAAAGTATTCTTATCTTGATTTAGACCGGGTTGGGATTTACGGCCATTCGGCTGGGGGATATGATACAGTAAGGGCCATGCTGGCTTGGCCTGATTTTTACAAAGTGGGCGTTTCTTCTTCAGGCAACCACGACCATCGGATGGCCAAGGCTTGGTGGCCAGAACAATACATGGGGTACCCGGTTGGTCCTTACTACGAAGAACAATCTAACATCACTAATGCTGGTAACTTGAAAGGTAAGCTTCTCCTCGTCCACGGCGAGATGGATGAAAATGTTAACCCTGCGGCCACGCTTCGTTTGGTTGATGTTTTGATCAAACACAATAAAGATTTTGATTTGCTTATTTTGCCAAATACCCATCATGGTTACCGTGGTGTGTATGGCGATTATTTTACTCGAAAGCGGTGGGATTATTTTGTTCGCCATCTTCATGGAGTCGAACCGCCAAAGTATTCTCTTTTACAACCTCAGAAAGCAGAATAGATTAGAAAAAAATAGAAAAAATAAAAATAGGTAAAGATATATGGTTCTCTTTCCTCTGGTGAGGATAGGCGATATTTTGGAAATGCCTTAAAGGGTGATGCCATCCAGCCTGACAACCAAATTGATGGGGATAGATATCTAAAAAGAAATTAGCCTTTGCTCTCAGCCTTAAGACTTTCGACGCTCGACAAGGAGCAGGGAGCTTTTGGCTTCAAGCATTTAAATTCTCTTCTGACCATTTATGTGGCTTGGGGTGCTAAAATTTGTTTTGATTTATCCCCCCGAGAGTGAAGAAAACCAAATTTATAATTGTTTAAAGGCCCTGGTAAAAAAGGAAAACAAAATTCAGGGCAAGGGATTGGCCCTCTCGATTGTATTTTAAAGCCCTAGTTCTGATTTCAATTCCGCCATTATTTCTTGGAGAGGAGGGACCTTAAACCACTGTCGTCCGGTGATCTCATTGCCGCAAGCCTGATAGAGGCCGGCGATCAGGTCTTTCATTTTTGGCGAAAGGGGAGGGGGAGCGGATTTAACCAGTTCTTTCCATCGCTGGGCATCTCTTTTTTTTGCTTCTTCAACTTCTTTATACCATGGCGTGCGGCGGTAGTAGATGCGAGCGGCTTCCTTGCTTACTGGAATTCCTTGGTAAGTAAATCGACATTCATCGGGAGTGCCGAGGACATCCACCAGCATCAGTTGTCGTTCCTCATCAAAGGCAAACTCAACTTTACCATCCTCATGGGTGAGCCCGATTTGCCCCACCTCTTCGGTTATAAGGTGGTTGACTGTGAGAACAACTTCTTTAATTTGCCTCACTTCTTCATCAGTGAGGGCAGCTATTTTTTGGGCTTCTTCCCAACTCAAGTAACGGTCTGTGGCTTCCAGTTTTGTCGAGACATCAAGGAGAGGCTGGTCAAATTTTTCGCCTGGTTCTGGCACGTGGTCGAGGCCGAGATCTTCTGGTTTTAGTTTTCCTTCACTGAGTCGCTTGAAGACACTTGAGCCGGGAGGAAGAGAGTTGCGGTAAATCACTTCGAGGGGAATTAAAAAATTACCTTTCTCCCCAAGATATGGGGAATAATCATATCCGTCAGGGGCGACGGTAGGCTTGATAACTCGGACCAGTTTGACTTCCATAGTATCTGATGGCTCGGTTATTTGATCTAAAAACTTAGGTTGGCCAGCGGAGACGACTCCGTAGTAATGGGTTTTGATGCCCATCTTTTCCAGCTTTTCAAAAAAGTAGGCCCCTATCAGACAAAGAGCTTTACCCTTGTTGGGGATGTGATCAGGCATTTCCCCCCAGTCAAAAACTGAGTAGCGGTCCGAGAAAAAAAACCGACCGCGACCACCTTTCTCTTTAGTTGGCTGGTCGATAATGGTTAGATCTTTAACACTACCCATTACTTTCTCCTTAACTAATTTCAGGGTTATTAAAAGGAACAAGAAGAAGATTGTCAATAAGAATTTGACTAAAAGGAAGAATTTGACTAAAAGGAAATTTTCGCCTTTCAAAAATAAAATAGGTGACATAAGTGACGGCTCACCCATTTACCAGCTCGTCTCCCGATCATTAGTTTAATTAAAGAGTTCAAAGCCAGTAAATAATTGGTATAATAATTGCAGGAGTTAAAATGGAAGAAGTTAGCATTGCTTTTGGGCCGGTGCCCTCACGCCGTTTGGGCCAGAGTTTAGGCATAAACAATATTCCTCCTAAAATATGTACCTATTCTTGCGTTTATTGCCAGGTGGGCCGAACCTTGCGAATGGAAAAGGAAAGAAAATCTTTTTATCCACCCGAGAAAGTGGTGGCGGCTGTTCGTTATAAGGTCAATGAGCTACTCTCCAGAGGGGAGCGCATTGATTATCTAACCTTTGTCCCCGATGGGGAGCCTACTCTAGATGTTAATTTGGGGAGGGCAATAGAGTTGGTGAAAGATCTGGGTATCAAGGTGGCAGTAATTACCAATTCTTCCTTAATCTGGCGGGAAGATGTTCGGAATGATCTGGGGAAAGCTGATTGGGTTTCCGTCAAGATTGATGCCGTGAGCTTGGAAGTCTGGAAAAAAATCAATCGGCCTCATGGAGGCTTGGACTTAAAGGCTATCTTGGGAGGGATTAAAAGATTTGCCCAAGAATTTTCCAAGGTTTTAGTGACCGAGACTATGTTGGTCAAGGGAGTTAATGATAGCGAAGAAGAAATTACGAAAGTAGCTAAGTTTATTGCCCAAATCAAACCCCAATTTAGCTATCTCTCCGTACCTATCAGACCGCCGGCCGAGAAGTGGGTCCGTCCGCCTGAGGAAGTCGCGCTGGCTCGGGCCTATCAAATTATGGCCGATCAAGGAATAAAAACTGAATGTTTAGTTGGTTATGAAGGAAGTTCCTTTGGTTTTTCCGGCCAGGTGGACGATGATCTACTCAGTACCACGGCTGTACATCCTATGCGGGAAGAATCGGTTAAAGAGTTATTGGCCCGAGCTGGTAAGGATTGGTCAGTAGTGGAAAAACTAATTGCCCAGGAGAAATTAGTGGAAGTTGAATATAAGGGAAAAAAATTTTATTTGCGAAAATTTAATTAACCTGGGATTTACGCCTCCCAAATTGAGACACTACTTCTAAGAAACCATGTCAAAAGTTAAACCATTTGATCAATGGGCAGAAGATTATGATCACTGGTATGATCAATTTCCCTTTGTTTACCAGAGTGAATTGAATCTTATTCGCCGTTTATTACCCCAAAAGGGAAGGGGGTTAGAAGTGGGCGTTGGCTCCGGCCGGTTTGCTGGTCCTTTAGGAGTTACTCTAGGCCTTGATCCTGCCAGGAGAATGTTAAGTTTAGCTCACAAGAGGGGAGTCATGGGAATTCAGGGGGAAGCCGAATGTCTTCCCTTTCTCAATGAACAGTTTGATTTTTTGTTGATGGTGACCACTCTTTGTTTTTTGAGTGATGCCGCTCTTTTTCTCCAGGAGGCTAAGCGGGTATTGAAGAAGGGCGGGTTCCTGGTGATTGGCTATATCGATAGAGAAAGTTTTCTGGGAGAGATATATTTAGCCCGAAAGAAGAAAAGTCGGTTTTTTCGGGAAGCCAGGTTGTTTTCATCCCCGGAAGTGATGACCTTGATGGCTCAGGCAGGTTGGGGGAAAGTGGAGTTCTATCAGACGATTTTTCACTCCCCAGAGGCCATCGTCGAAGTGGAGGAAATAAAACCGGGTTGGGGAAAGGGTGGTTTTGTGGCGGTCAGAGTTCAAAAATGAAGGGTGTTAAATTTTAAATAGTTAAAGAAGGTGGCCTTTCCTTTGGCCTTTCCTTTGGTTTAGCGGTTAATTATTTCTTCTAAAAACTTGATGGCTTCTTCGTTCTTGGAATCCCGGAGTAAGTAGACAACTTGTTTTCTTATCTCTGGGTCTTTTTCTTGGCGAGCAATCTCAATTAAGGCCTTAACTGCTTCAGGGTTTTTAATCTGATTACCCAGAGAGAAAATTATCCTTTTCTTGAGCTGGGCATCTTTTTCATTGAGCTGGGAATAAAAGTTCTTTAAAACCGGAATAGCTTCATCGCCTGCAAAACGGCCAAGATGAAGAATTGCTAGTTCCCTTAAACGGGGCTCTTGTTCTTTCTGAAGAAGCGAAATCAGCTTTTTTTGGAAACGTTCGTTATTCCGGGCATTGGTACTTAAAGTGAAGATAAGCCTTTCTTTTAATTTAAGGTCTTTGGTTTCATCAAGAAGATTAAGTAGGGCTTCGGTAACCTCGGGGTCTCGAGTATTACGCAGCGAAAGAATAGCCATTTCCTTGAGGTCATGACTTTTTTCTGTCCGGATGATTTCTAGTAACTTTTTTCGGGCTGTCTTATCTCTTGATCGGGCCAAAGAGAATAAA
>DQWD01000210.1 GCA_011042725.1 Candidatus Aminicenantota bacterium
CAGTTCTCCAAGGTCAATCCTTACCTTATTTTTCCCTTAATACTCCAAAATAAAGAAGTATTTTATTTAAAATTTCAGGTTTTGTCCCCAAGGAAGGGGAAACAAAATCGAACGAAAGGCGAAAGAGAAGGTGGGAGCCACATTGAAGATTTAGCCTTCCGGAACCGTTCTTCAAAGGAACCCGGCCGCCTCGGGCGCCGAGCGCCTATTGAGCACGGCTCGTTTATTGTTTTGAAACTCATCTTAACAAAGAATAAAGTCCAAAGGTTCGAATTGACCGGGCGCAATTTCGCCGGCGCCGGGAAGGACGGTGAAGGAATGGCCTTAAAAATCTCGACCGAAGCGGAGACATTTTCCTTCGCCTTAACGTAGTAACTCATTCCTGTCACTTGGGGACAAAAGCAATTATTTATTGTATTGCCCATTTCGCTAGTTTAAAAAATAGGGTAAATATGTATTGCGTCCCCAGTTTTCGTCCCCAGTTTTCTTCCCCAGTTTTCTTCCTATAAGAAAAAATATAAGTTGAGAGAAATGCTCTTTTTATGCTATAAAAATAAACCTTCACTAAGAAGAGTAATATGGGTAATAAAATAAAGATCACCTATCCTCTTCAAAAAGGCCCGCTTCTCTTATTTAACCCTGGCCAAACTTACTACAAGGGAGCAAGCTAATGGAAGGATTCTACGTGGCTCTAACTCACTGGGTAACAACCATCGCCGATAACATTTGGTCCTATATGCTTTTTGTGCTTTTTGCCGTGGGCGCTTGGCTGACTATCAAAACTCGTTTCATCCAATTCCTTCGTCTCAAAGACGGCATGAACCTCATTTTTGCTGGCTTTCTGGGGAAAAAATCCGGCCGGAAAAGAGAAGGAGATGTTTCCCCTTTTGCCGCTCTTTCCACGGCCTTAGCGGCCACGGTGGGCAACGGCAATATCGGGGGAGTGGCTACGGCTCTTTTTACCGGTGGGCCGGGAGCCATTTTCTGGATGTGGATTTGTGGTTTTGTCGGTATGGCCACCAAATATTCGGAAGCTCTTCTAGGGGTTAAATTTCGAGAAAAATACCCAGACGGAAGCATCGCTGGGGGGCCGATGTACTACATAAAAAATGGCTTAAAGCATAAAGGAATTGCTAGAGTCTTGGCCGCAATTTTTGCTGTTTGTGGTGCCTTTGCGGCTCTTTTCGGCACCGGGAATATGATGCAAGCCAACCAAATGGCCTTAGCTTTTAACAGCGAGTTTGGGGTTCCCAAGATGATCACCGGGATGATTGTCACCGTATTGGTTGGGCTGGTGATAATTGGGGGAATTAAAAGAATTGGCGCCGTCGCCGAGAAGCTAGTTCCCACGATGGTGATTATTTATTTTGTTTTTGGCTTCATCGTTATCTTTGTCCATATCACCGAAATACCTCAAGCTTTCTTTCTAATTTTCAAACATGCTTTCACCCCCTCGGCTGCTCTTGGCGGATTTATGGGGGCCACCGTCAAACAAGCTCTATCGATGGGTTTCCGCCGTGGACTCTTAACCAACGAAGCGGGGCTCGGAAGCGCCCCCATTGCCCATGCGGCTGCGCAAACCCCCTCACCTGTGCATCAGGGATTAATCGGCATCGGTGAAGTATTTATCGATACTATCGTGGTCTGTACAATTACCGCCTTGATTAATCTTTCCACTGGAATGTGGCAGAGTGGCTTAGACGGAACAGCCATGACGGCCGCTTCTTTTTCCAAAACTATTCC
Organism: Candidatus Aminicenantota bacterium; assembly: GCA_011042725.1. Lineage (GTDB taxonomy): Bacteria > Acidobacteriota > Aminicenantia > Aminicenantales > Aminicenantaceae > JdFR-80. The sequence continues at coordinate 1,744 of DQWD01000210.1, forward strand.
TCTTGCCGGGGGGTTAGTGGTGGCTTTTTCTTCTTTTCTTTTTGGCTATTCTACCCTCCTCGGGTGGTATTATTACGGTGAACAGTGCATGAAGTATCTCTTCGGCATCAAGATTACGTACCCATATCGAGTCATTTATGTGTCGTTGGTGCTCATCGGTTCTCTTATTTCCATTCAACTCGTGTTTTTCATCGGTGACATTGCCAATGCTTTCATGGCTCTTCCCAATCTTATCGCCTTAACCCTGTTAAGCGGGATAGTGGCTCAAACAACTAAGTCGTTCTTCCAAAAATACCACCGGCTCGAAGATTTTAAAGACTAAAATTTAGCCTTCTTTCCAGTCCCATTAAAAAATTTCATTTCTATTTTGTTAATCTCATTGAGCAAAAGCTACTTCAATCAAATGAAGAAAAAAATAAATTTTTTTGTTGCAATTTAATTCTATTTTGATATAATCAAATCTTAAAAAGCAGAGAAGAGGAGATATTTCTTAATAGATCGTCATTATTTAAAAGATTTCCCACTATAAACAGGGCAACTTTTTTTATTTCTCCTTAGTTATAATTAAGGACCCAAAAGGGGAGAATTTAAAATGAGAACAATAAAAAGACAGTTAACGTCTCCATCCCTGATGGAAGAATGGAAACTAGATGTCTGGGAAACAGCAGAAATAGAGGGAGGGGAAGAAGATTCTCAACCCTTAAAAACCACAAAAATTATTAACCAGCGACCGACAAAAGAACCTCCAATAGATGTTTTATTGGAGACTAATGAGCCCGAAGACGCCTTTCAGGTGGAAGGGCTAGAGCAGACTTCCGATCCCGTCAAGCTTTATCTCAAAGATATGGGCCAAATCATGCTTCTCTCCCGAGAGGGAGAACAAGCCCTTGCTCGTCAAATGGAAAAAGGACGCAAAGAAATTTTTAAGTCCCTTTCCAAATGCCATTTTGCTCTTGAAATTATTGACCAATTAATTCAACAGATATCCTCCTTCCCCGAAACCATAACTCAAATCATTGATTTAAAAGAAGAAAAACTATCTTCGGACTCCGCCTTGCACCAAAAACAGAGAGACCTGTTAATTGCTCTCTCCAAGATAAAATCCCTGACGAATTTATTACAGAGAGAAAACGAATCTTCATTTACGCGCTTTCACAAGGCACGAATTCTAATCCAAATCCAAAATCTTTTTCATCGTCTGGAATTAAAGGAAGAATGGCAAGAAAAAGCCACCGAAGAAATAATTGAAAAAATTGAAAAACACCTAGAGAAAAACTCCACTGGTAGTTCTGAATTAAGAAAAATCCTCAACGATATCCGCAATGGGCAAAAAATTTACCGCCAGGCCAAAGACGAATTGGTTTCGGCTAATCTCAGGCTAGTAGTATCCATTGCCAAGAAATATCAAAACCGAGGATTAAGTTTACTTGATCTCATCCAGGAAGGAAATATGGGTCTTATCCGGGCAGCAGAAAAATTCGACTACCGCAAAGGTCACAAATTCTCAACCTATGCCACCTGGTGGATTCGTCAATCTGTCACTCGAGCTCTAGCCGATCAATCCCGAACTATCCGCATCCCGGTTCACGTGACCGAAAAAATGCAAAAGTTGATCAAAGTCACCCAAGAATTTATCCAAAAAATTGGCCGCGAGCCAACCAACGAAGAACTGTCAAAAAAACTGAGGCTTCCTGTTTCCAAAATCAGGGATCTTAAAAGACTGACACAAGAAACTATTTCTCTCGACATGCCCATCGGAAATGATGAAGATAGCTATCTCTCTGATTTCATCAAATCTGAAACAATGCCTTCTCCTCCTGACGAAGTAATTCATTCCAGCCTAAAAACCCAATTAAAAGAAGCCCTCAAAGAGTTGACTGACCGGGAATCAAAAGTAATTCAGATGCGTTTTGGCCTTAAGGATGGAAAAGAACATACCCTAGAAGAAATTGGCCGGGAATTAAAGGTCACCCGGGAAAGAATAAGACAAATTGAGTCTAAAGCGTTAAAAAAACTAAAGCTATCTCCTTTAAGTTTCAAACTTCGTTCCTTTACTTAATTTTCTAAATGTTTTCTAAATGGGGTCGGGCCGCACCATCTAATTGATATTAAACAAGTTAACTGTAATAACAGCCTCCTAAATTGCCCTTAAAGGGGATTTTTGCCCCCAAAAATCTCCTTTAAGCGATTCAGGCCTTCACTTATCCTTCTCTCTATAGAAAACTAAAGGTAAATTTGCCTTTGGCTGTCCTCAAGGGAACGAAAAATAGGCCTTGGCAATTGCTTCTCTACCTAAAGCCTCTTTCTTGACTTTTTCCTGGAAGTAAAAGAAAATTTACGTCCCTAAATTTATTTAATGAAGGAGTCTTGTATGTGGATTAAAACAATTAAAGGTCTAGGTATTTTTTTAACCTTCAGCCTACTCCTCATTAATTGTCAAACCATCCAAACTGCTCTAGAAAACGCCCTCCAAAGTATCTCTTTAACTGATTTTAAGGCCAATGTTCAAACTCTTTCTTCCGACGAATTCGGAGGCCGGGCTCCAGCCACTCCTGGCGAAGAAAAGACAGTCAATTTTCTCCAGCAAAAATTTGCTGAATTAGGGCTAAAACCCGGCAATGGGGATAGTTATTTTCAGGAAGTTCCAATGTTAGCCATGAAGGTTGAGCCCACCGCTAAGCTGAGGGTTTTTAAGAAGCCAACTACTCTTGAATTCAACTTCAGCCAAGACTTCATGGCTTGGACTCTTCGGGGAGTAGAAGAGTCTGGATTTGATCAAGCCGACCTAGTTTTTGTCGGGTATGGAATTGTTGCCCCGGAATACAATTGGAATGATTACGAAGGAGTCGATGTTAAAGATAAAGTGGTAATTATCCTTATCAACGATCCTGGATTTGAAACTAATGACCCCAATCTTTTTAATGGAAAAGCCATGAC
>DQWD01000003.1 GCA_011042725.1 Candidatus Aminicenantota bacterium
CCGAGGTGTAGACCCAATAAGTTAGTTTAAGAATCCATGAGGATTAACTGCGCTCGTTTAGTGCATTTTCATATAAAAAGCCAGGATACCCAAGGCTTTTAGGCCTAGGGTTTTAAAAAAGTAGAAAATATGTAAACTGTCACCTATTTTCGATGGAGGTGGTTCAGCGGGCCGTAAAGCTTAACAAGCCGCCGGTATTCTTCTTGGTCATAAAAGCGACACTGCCTCCGCGTAAAAGCAATGGCCACTTCCACCGCAAAGCGAGCTGCTAACTCGATATCGACTGGTTGGTTAGCCCCGGTCCCACAGCCAGGAACTGGAATTTCAGACGTAATAGCCACTCCCACCACCGGAGCCGAAGTGGCGGTGGCCGGCTGGAGAATGCTGTTAAGATGGTAAAGGTCATTGCCATAAGGAGTAATATCTTGGGTGGTAATGGGAAAAACAACCGGCAGTCGGCCGGTCACCCTCTCCATTATATCCAGCAGATCTTCACTGACTCTTAAAATATAGCCTTCTTTGACCGTAGGCGAGATGGCAAAACCCCGTTGATTGATAACCCGGTTTCCTTTAGTGGTATCCACCGAGAGAATGGCCTCCATCTCCGGACTGACCTCGTAGCGATTCATGACTTCCATCTCCACCGGTGCGCCCATGAAAGGAACTGGCTCATGAGGAATGATTGGTGAGTTGGGGCAAAGATGGGTGGCGATGATTACTTTACCCGGGAGAGCGTCCCCTCGTTTCCTCATTTCGGCCAGTTGAGCTGCTGCCGCCAGCACCGTCAAGGCTCCATCGGCATCGGAGACAAAGCCAATCTGATGAGGCCGGGCGCCGATGCCGCCCAGTCGACCAATAAGTCCCAGGCAGGGAGGTTTGCTCTCGCTTTCTTGCCCACAGCCAAGGATTAAACGAAGGAAAAGCGTTTCTCCTTCATCTTCCCTCACCTTTTCGGTGAAAATTTCATCGGGATGAAAACCTTTATCTCGAAAAAAGTCAGTAATCTCTAGGCCACTGGGCTGAGGCCTATCCAGGAGATCCATCACTTCGATTACTTGTTTAAGAATCATGGCCACCCTCCTTAAGTTTGAGAAGCCTTTTTTTAAGCTTGTAGCCCTTCTTTTGTCTTCATGTCAACTCTTCCCCGTCACTCAGGGACAAAGTCTAATTTTTTAATTAATTCTAATATTTTTAATCTTGATATTTCTTCATATTAATTCTAATTTTTTCCAAAATTTGCTGGGCTAAGAGAAGACGAGGTAAAAGAACAGGTTGACCCGTGGCTTGTCGCAGCTCTCTCCAAATATTTAAGGAATAACCAATACAGTCGAGCACTATCAAGTTGGCTTGGTGGCCTTGATTGATTAAGGCCGAGGGAAGAGATTGGGGAAGGGCATAAGGATTTAATACCCCAACCAAGAGTTGATAATCCAGCCGGTTTTGCTGATGAAAGTTACTCTTTTTCTTTGCCCCCAGCCCCCCCACCAGGAAACTCCATTTTTTTAAGACCGACTCTTTTTGCTCAGCAAGAGGAATGACGACCAAAATGGAACTTCCCGGGGAAAGGGAGGCGGTGTGATCCGCCATTATTCGGGCTGGTTGTAGAAGAGTAACTTGACTTTTTAACTCCGAAAATTCTTCGGTACACAAAAGCCCTACTACCGAAACGCCCTTATCCTCAAGCTGTTTAATTTTCTTCTGGAGAAGACTCACTACTGAAGCCCGGGGAAGAGTAACACTTTGGCCATTTCTTAATCTGGTGATAAGAATCTCCTGGGCTTTTTTTGGAGTTAAAGACATAATTTCGGTAATTTCCCTCGAGGAAAGATCATCCAAGGCCCCTGCTTCCACAATTTTTGCCTTTTCACCCAAGAGAGGTTTTATTTCTGGGATAACATCAACTCGCGGGGATTGACCGATGGTTAAGAGGCCGACTATTTTCTTGTTCTCCTCAGGCGGGTTTTTCATGGCTTGATTTTTCTTTTCTCCTTTGCTTCCCTTGGGATTTGTTGTTGACCTTATCTTATCATAGCCTTAGTTATGGTTAAGCTAAAAATCATTCTTGGCAACAATTTTCCCCTTACTGAATTGTTTTTGTTTTAAATTAGAGTTTTTCTCCCTCATTAGCAGAAAATTGCTTAGTCTTTTTTTAACCTGATCTATTCATAAATTTTAAAAAACAAGAAAAATTGATTCAAGAACAGCCAAAAATCTTAGCCTGTGATTAGTCCAATCTTTCATGGCTGATTTCTTTTTCTTTTTGTTCTAACGTTTTATATATCAATACGTTATGAAGGGAAACAGCTTTTCTTATGAATTATTCAGGTTAAAATAGTTTTCCCCCGACAATTTTCATCCCCAGCCAATAAGCCAGGGCGGCGCTTAAAATACCGTTGAAAGCATAAATTGAAAAAGGAAAAACAGAAATATGCCAGGGATGGCCGGAAGTAAGCCACCCCACCAGAAATCCTAATCCATAGGCTCCTAGAGCCACGGGGTTCCACTCTCTAAATTTATCTCTAATTTTAATTCCAAGTTGGCAAGGCGGCTTGCTTTCCCCCTTTTCCTTCTCCTTTTCCCCCTTCTCCCACCCCTGCTTCCACTCGGTTTTCTTCTCCTTCTCTTCCTCTCTTTCCTTTCCTTCTTCTTTTTCTAACTTATCAACTTTCTCTGGCAACTCTACCTCTTTCTCAGCTTCTTCTTCCTCTTCTTCTCTCTTCACCGCCTCCCACGCCCCCCATTTCCCTCTGTGCAAGAAGAAAAAATCAGCCATCAAGATCCCTCCAATTGGGCCGATACCGATGCTTAAAAGACTTAGAAAGCCGCCTAGCCTGCTCAAAATACCGCCTGCAGCCAGGAGCGAGGAAATAATCCCTAACAAAATGGCCAGTTTCCACCTCGTCCACTTCAGGATAGAGTTGAAGGCTAACACGGAGGAATAAAGATTACTGTCATTGGTTGTCCATTGGGCAAAAGCAATAGCCAGAAAGCCAACAAGGCCCAAGCCGGCGTACTCTGGCTTGATGATTAAAGCTGGCAAATTTTCATGATAAAGACCAGTTTTCATGGCCAAAACCGAGCCCACAAGCTGCATCCCTGCACTGGCCAACATGGCCAGCAGCGAGGCGGCCAGTATTTCCCGTAATTTAGGGCGGGCATAGCGGAAAATATCAGCGGCAGTGACTGCCCCGACAATAAATCCACCGGCGATGATTGAAGCTGCACCACCTAAAGTCAAGGGGTAAGGCGTGGGGGTGTGGTTTTGGGCTAATTGCACCAGCTTATCGGCGGGAAGAAGAGAGTTTTTTAAGGAAAGGGCAGCATAAATAAAGATGATGATCATCGGCGGCACTGCCAGCCAACTTAAGGCTTTCAAGCCTCGGAAACCAAAAACAGCCGGGAGCATCATTAACAATCCAAATCCGAAAGCTAACCAGGGAAGCGGAAACGAGGTGGAGAGAAAAACCTGGAAAGTTTCAGCGAAAAGACCAGCCTGAATACCAAACCAGCCCATAAAGGCTAAGCCCAGGCAAAGGGAAATTAGCCAGGCTCCTTTGCGTCCAAAAGATATGCGGGCCAGCAAAGCCGTGGTTAAACCTGTTCGTGCGCCCAAATAGCCCATAAGGGCCATCATGGCGATAAGTAATGCTTCACCCAGGAAATAAGCACCGAGCACTCGGGGGATCGAACCCATTCCCAAACCGATCATCATACCTCGCAGAATGGCCGAGAGCACCACGGCCACTCCAATCCAAACCACGGCCAGGTCTAGCCAAGAGCGGCGCTGCTCAAGAGGTACAGTCTTTAAATCGTAATCTTCGAGAAGTTGTTTTTGGGCTTCTTTCATTTTCGCCGCCTTAGTCGGCCGGTAGTTTTAATTCGCCAGTCGTTTTCATCCCCTTTCCGGTCTTCTTTGATGATTCTCATTTTTACTGCTGTCTGGATACTAATATTTATTTGTTTATTTATTGGCCTTTGCCGCAGTCATCCTACCTTTTAGTTAGTTCAAAAAATAAAATTACCATCGCTTGGGGGCGATGCCTTGCCTCATGAGAAATTACCTGGAAATGTTATTTTTCGCTTTCTTTTTGAGATCAATAAATTCCGGGGCTTGAGCTGGATTTCGAGTTTTTTGCCCCCTTGGGGAGAGTGGCCAGGTTGGCAAAAATTGTCTGGGAAAGCACCACTTTCATCCAGGTCTGGTTGGACCAGTCAGCCGCCCCTGGATTGGCCCAGAAATCAGGTCCAACCCAGGGGCGGCTGATGGATGAAGGGGCGCTCCAGCTAAAAGAAACGGCCACATCTTTTTTGCCCGAGCATCCGGGGATCATCGCTAAAGTGCTGGTTATCAAGGCGACCAGCATTACCCTGAAAATGGGAGGCACGGTTTCTTTAAGACGCATCTTTTTTATAAGAATTTTTTCTGGGAGCATCTCTTGCCGGGCTATTTTTTCGGCGTTTGGAATTTAACTTGGCTTAACTTGGGTAACTGCGCCGGGTCATCTAGCGGCCGCAGGCGGAAGGTGTAGGTGTATTCGCGCGGCCAGAGGATATATTTATCAAGCGGCAAGGCCCCCCAGGAGTTATTACCACCCACTCCCGTTTGCCGGTAATCAATGTTTAATTCAACCAA
>DQWD01000099.1 GCA_011042725.1 Candidatus Aminicenantota bacterium
CTGGAATTCTACGAAATTCGCTACAGCGGCCGATCGGCTGCTTTTGTCCGGGGATTCCGAGCTATTTATCTTGGTTTTTTCTTCAACTGCGTCATCATGGCCACGGTCACTTTAGCCGCCGCTAAAATCGCTAATGTTCTCTTTGGCCTTTCCCGGTTAGAAACTGTTCTTTTCTGCTCCTTTTTTACTATTCTCTTTTCGGTGATGTCTGGCTTATGGGGAGTCGTGGTCACTGATTTTATCCAATTCTTAATGGCCATTACTGGGGCTATTGCCGCCGCCTATTATTCCCTCCATCACCCAGCTGTTGGCGGGCTTAAAGGCTTGGTCTCTCAACTCGATCCTCAAACCTTAAACATTTTACCTGATTTTAACCAGTGGGGATTAACTCTTTCCGTTCTTATCATTCCTTTGACCATCCAATGGTGGTCAGTTTGGTACCCAGGGGCTGAACCTGGAGGTGGAAGCTATATTGCTCAGCGAATGTTAGCCGCCAAGGATGAAAAGCACGCTATGACCGCTACCTTATGGTTCAACGTGGCCCACTATGGCCTTCGCCCCTGGCCCTGGATATTAGTCGCCCTTGCTTCCCTCCTTGTCTATCCTAACTTAGACTCTATCCAACAAGCTTTTCCTCATGTCAGTCCGGGTTTAATTGGCCATGATATGGCTTACCCGGCCATGCTGAAATTCCTCCCCGCCGGACTCTTGGGCCTTATGGTTGCCTCTTTGTTAGCTGCTTATATTAGCACCATGGATACTCACCTTAACTGGGGAGCTTCTTACCTGGTGCATGACTTATATCGCCGTTTCATCAAACCTGAAGCCAGCGAAAAGCATTACGTCTTAGTTTCCAGGTTAGTGACCGTGGGGCTAATGATTCTCGCCGCCGCCCTGATGTTTCTCCTTGAAACGGCCCGAGAAAGTTTCGAACTCCTGCTTTCTATCGGAGCCGGAACAGGCTTGATCTATCTCCTTCGCTGGTTCTGGTGGCGTATCAATGCTTGGTCAGAAATAAGTGCCATGGCTAGTTCTTTTCTCATTGCCTTCGGGCTCTTCATCGCCCAGAAGAAAGGGGTGGCAATCCCCAACCACCTCAGCCTAGTGATTAGTGTCGGAATAACAACCTTATTCTGGCTGACCATAACCTTGCTGACTAAACCTACCGATGAAAAAAAATTGCTTAGTTTTTACCAATTAGTCCGTCCAATGGGTAAAGGTTGGCACAAAATAAGGGAAAAAGCACAATTACCCCCTTCTCCTGACAGTCTACCTCAAGCTCTGTTCGGATGGGTTCTTGGGTGTGTTTTAGTTTATTCGGCTCTTTTTAGCTTGGGCAATTTCTTATACGGCCAAGCTCTTCAAGGCGGAATTCTCCTTCTCCCAGCTCTGGCTAGTGGAATAGGCTTAACTATTCTGTTAAGGCAAATGTATAGCCAGAAAAAAAAATAAATTAATCAAAGCCATCTCTTTTGATTATAATGCCTGATGGTAGTTGAGATGGCTTCCTCACTAATAAAGAAGAACTTATGTGTTTTTATTCGAGTTGGGAGTTTTTATAAGTCTGCCAAATCCTAGCTAACCAGCTACTAGAACTATCGCTGCTTATTTATCGGGGTCCCTGATTAATCATATGGGGAATTTAGGAGTTTTTCCCCAAGTCGGTAGATACGGCAAGTTGGGTAGGCAAAGTCAACGTCTGGTTCTTGAGCAAATCTAGTAAGCAAAGTACCCCAACCGGTGAATTACTCGCAAGCCGGGTTTTTTAACTTTAACCCTGATGTTGCGGAATTCTCCCTCTCCGATTGGCTTCCGGGGAGAATAATAAAGAAGATAATAATTTTCGGCGGCCCGAAGAGCATTCTGGAACAAGTACCGGGGATTATAAGAGCTTTCATAAAACCCGCCGCTCGCTCGAGCCATTTCCACAAAGGGAGCAAAAATATCACTAGTTCGTTCCTCAAAAGTCACGCCAGCGATATTAGGTGGGGGCTCGGTTATATAGAGAAAATGGACGGAAGTGGAAGCATCGGCAAAGGCTCTTTTTACTCTTTCCACATCCACTGAAACATCTCGTTTATAAAGGTCCAAGATATCAGCAGTCAACTGCTTGAGGTCAATCCCTCCGACACTTTGGTAGAGGCCAGCTACTTGAAGCCAGACTTTTTCTTCAATCTGGGGAATAAACTCCCGTTGATAAAATAAAAAGACATACTTCTGACCTTCCTGACCCTTAAGGTAATGGGCGAAATCGATAAGTTTAAGTTCATCGACTTGTCTTAAGACTTCGAGTTTCTGGAGGTAGCTGGCATACTGAATGATCAAAGGTTCCAGGCGTTCGATCTCAATCGAAACTTCCCCCGCAGCTGACGACAATCCACTTTCATCACTAAGAAGGAAACCGGTAATTGTCCGGGCCAATTCCTGCAGATCCCGCAAAGCACTGCGGTACTCAGAAGCACCCATCGTGGTGTCGCGTCGTAAAAGCTCCTTTAATTCTTCAGCTACCTCTTCTCTCCTCTTCACCTCAATACTCATTTCTTTGAGGCGATATGTTTTTTGCGGGGTAACCACAATTAACTTATCTTGGGGAAGCAGGACGTTGTCTACAAAATCATCAATGGCTAAACCCAAACGAGGCGTATAATCAGCGATTTCGAAGATTAGAAAAAACGTCCGGGAAGTCACTGGTTTAAGGCTCTTTCTTTCTTCTTTGCGATGGATCAAATTTTTCTTGATTAAATACACGGCATCTATTTTCTGGCGATCTCCATCCTCATAAACTTCAAAATCATCGATGGTCAAATCATTGACAAAATTGCCACGCCCATCAAAGACCCGCACCGGTACTTCTATATTGACCACCAGGGCAGTTTCCACTAAGGTTTGTTGTGAAAAATAGGGAGAAGCGGCAAAAAGAAAGAGACTCACTCCCAGGCAAGCTAACTTAAAAATTCTTTTTAAGGAGAAATTAATTGGCAACATACCCTCGACGGTAGGCAAGTTGACAGTCTTTGCCTTTAATTTTGACCTTAATCTGATGAAAGCTTCCATCAGGAACATAATTAGAGGGAGAATAATAGATAAGGTAATAACGATCAACTGTTTTTGCCACTGTGCGAAAGGCAGCATTTGGATTTTGCGAAGTATCTACCACTCCGCCAGTAGCTTGAGCTACCGTGGTAAAAACCTTGAAGACATCCTCCGATTGCTCACGCATAAAGACCCCGGAAATATTTTCGGGATTCTTGTTCATAAACAAAAAGTTGAATAAAATTGATGAATCAGCAAAAGCTTTATGCAGCCTGTCCACACTTAATCTAATTTCTCTTTGGTAAAATTGGAACAAGTCTTGAATCTGCCCCATGATATTTTGATCATCTTGGTAAATGCTAACTAGATTATTCAGAATTCGAGGATGAATTTCTGGTCGAAACTCGCGTTGGTAGAATAAGAAAACTACTTTTTGGCCATCCAATCTTTTGAGCTGGGAGGCAAATCGCAAGAAGCGGCTTTCTTCAACAAAACGCAAGTTTTCAATTTTATTTAAAGTATCCTTGTACTGAGGAAGCAAAAATTGCAGGCCTTCCAATCCCGTGGAACTACTGGATTCTAAATCTCGCATCGCATTCGCTTGACCTCCAGAGACAGAAATCGAGCGAACCAGGCGGGTTAAATCTTTAATTAAATTATTATACTCCGAGGCTCCGATCTGAGTATCCTTACGAATCACCGCTACCATATCCCTGACGAGTTGTTCCTTGGTCTTGCTCTTCAAGGCGGCCTCCGAAAGAGTATAGTTCTTCATCGGAGTCATCACTTGAAGCGTATCGCCCGGCTGAAAAATATTCGTAAAGAAATAGTCAATGGCCTCGGTAATCTTGGGATTATACTCCAGAATCTGGAAAAGGAAGTAAAAATGTCGCGAAGTATAAGGCATATAATCACGTTCAGCTTCCATTCGAGTCACTTCATTTTTCGAAATTAAATAGAGAGCTTTGATCTTTTGAAGCTGATCATTGTCGTAGAGTTCGATATCTTCCCGCGTTAAATCCTCAATAAAATTCCCTTCAAGATAAGCCCGGAGAGGAACAGCAACATTACGGACGGTCACTTGATGCTGTTGATATTGAGCTAGGCTTAATCCTAACCAACAAATACTCAAACAAATTCCAATAAATACTTTTTTTATGTTTTTCATAGCCTCTCCTTTTTATGAACCACTAAAATATTTAACTTTTATCATCAAAAAATTGTTCCAAATAGACGTCTCTCTTTTTTCATTAGTTCTCATTAGGTATGACTCGAATTCATCATTGTGTTATCAAAAGAAAAAAATCTTTTTCATTAAAAAAGACGAAATTAATTAGATTTACTTTCCCTCTCTTTTTCGATTTAACATGATCATCATTAATAATCATTATCTCTACTTCTTCCCCCACCACTTGTTTATCGATCTCTATTTTCAAAAAAACTTCTCAACCTCTTCTTATCTTGTTGGTAATTATAACATATTGAAAAAAGAAAAGGGATGGAAAGAAAAATAGTCAACTCAATTAACTTAAACCAGC
>DQWD01000034.1 GCA_011042725.1 Candidatus Aminicenantota bacterium
CCCCAACGACGAATGCATCATTCTCAAATTGATATGAGAGCCAAACTAGGAGGAATGTATGTCCAGTCAGCCATTGCGGGCATGGAAGCCCGAATCCTTGGTTACGACGAAGGTGTTTTTCTCAACCTAGAAGGCCGGGTAGCCGAAGGACCTGGCGAAAATATTTTTATTGTCAAAAATGGTGTACTCAAAACTAATGATAATTCCGAATCAATCCTCGAAGGTATCACGCGCAGCAGTCTTTTAGAGATTGCTAGCCACCTAGGTTTTTCAACAGAAATAGGCCCCATCACCAAAGAAGAATTTTTTACTGCGGATGAAGCTTTTTTCTGTGGGACAGCCGTTGAGGTAACCCCCATCGTTAAAATAACCGACGGATCTATCCCCCTCCAACCTCTGCAAGAATACACTTTGGGTTCAGGTTCACCAGGAAAAATCACCATCAAGATGAGACAAACTTATCAAGAAATCGTCCGGGGGCAAATCAAGAAATTCCGGAAATGGCTAACTTTGGTCAATGATTAATGCTTCTGCTTCAGAAGTAAGCACCTCTTCCTTTCCCCAGCAAGGCCTCTATTTGCTTGTGGTTCACCTGCCTACCGCTGCTTCTCTTCGAGTCGGCAAAAAAAGGATAATTAACTTTCCGGCTGGCTACTATGGTTACGTTGGCCGGGCAAAGAAAAATTTGCGAGCCCGCCTGAAACGTTACCTATCTCCCTATCGTCAGAAACATTGGCATATCGATTACCTTCTTGACCAAGCCGTCATTCACAACATCTGGACTTCCCAAGATGAAAAACTAATTTCCCTAGAAAAGGAGGAATGCCGATTAGCCGCCGCCATGCGTCACCATTTTCCCTGCCAGCCCCCCCAGCTAACTGGACTGGGGGCTTCTGATTGCCGTTGCCCCGGACACTTTATTTTCCTGGGGCATAATCTTCCCCAAATCAACTTGGTTCTTACCCAACTACAGCTTATGAGGAGAAAAATCAATGGAATTTAAATTTAAACCAATCGGAATTGTCCATTCCCCTTTTCGCCAAAAAGAAGACATTCCCCGGGATAAAAACAAAACTTCTGAAGGATTTAAAGATATTGAAGGATGCTTAGAAATTTTTCCAGAATTTGAGGCCGGGCTAAATGATATTGACGGCTACTCTCATCTTTTTGTCCTCTTTGTCTTTCATGAAGCTCACCGAAAAAGCTTAATCGCCCATCCCCCTCATGACGGCCAACCACGAGGAATTTTTGCTACTCGTAGCCCTCATCGCCCTAATCCTCTGGGCCTTTCCATCGTTCGCCTCCTCCAGCGAGAAGGCCGTTTTCTTCAGGTTGGAGAACTGGATATGATTGAAGGGACTCCTATTCTAGACATCAAGCCCTATACTCCCCGGGATCTTAAACCAGAGGCCCATTTCGGTTGGTTAGAAAAGTATTTAACTTGAAATTCGACGGCCAATTGGGCACCCTTAGAAGTTTTTTTTTCTTTTATTTTCTGGTATATATAAAGCAAATGAATATTTGGTCTTTAGCTGTCTTTTACTCTTAGTTATCTTAAATTTATAAGAAAGGAGGAGTCTAAATGAAGGTACGACAGCCCTTGGTTCCCCTAGTTCTGAGTCTCCTGGTGATTTTCCATTTCTCCCTCCAGGCTTCGCAAGTTTTTCCCTATAATTACCAAATTGAAACTTTAGAAAATGGTTTGAAAGTAGTCTCCATCCCGTTAAAAAATCCTGATATTATTTCTTATTACACCATCGTCCGTTCTGGTTCCCGCAACGAAATTGAACCTGGCAAATCTGGATTTGCTCATTTCTTCGAACACATGATGTTTAAAGGAACTAAAAATATGCCCCGCGAAGCTTATGATAACTTCCTTACCAAACTAGGGGCGGGCACTAACGGCTATACAACCGATGACTATACCTGCTATTTTGTTGTCTTTGCCGGCCGAGAGCACTTAGAAGAAGTGGTCCGGGTGGAAGCCGACCGCTTTATTAATCTTTATTTTGATGAGGAAATGCTAAAAACCGAGGCCCCAGTTATCGAGGGAGAATATTATTCCAGTGTTTCCAATCCCAACCGCCGTCTTTATGAGCTTCTCCGCCATACGGCGTATGAAAAACATTCTTATAAACATACGACCTTGGGATACTTAGAAGACATCAAGAACATGCCTAATCAATTCGCTTACTCCCAACTTTATAAAAAGAGATTTTATGCCCCTGACAATACCATCCTGCTCGTGGTTGGCGATTTCGATCACGATGAACTCATGACTTATGTCAGAAAATACTACAGCCCTTGGCCAAAGTCGGGCTACAAATTGGTCACCCCAACTGAACCTCCCCAGAAAAAACAAAAAAGAGCCCACTATGAATGGCCAACCAAGACTCTTCCTCGCTTGGCCATTGCCTTCCACGGACCAGCTTATTCCGACACTCAAATTGACAAGGCAGCTCTGGATTTACTAGCCGAAGTTTATTTTTCCCGGCGTTCTTCTCTATTTCAACGATTAGTCATAGACCAACAAATCTGCCTCTCCTTGTCGGCTAGTTTTCCCGATCGGCGTGACCCATATCTGCTTATCTTCAATGCCGTCCTTAAAGACGAAAAAGACTTGCCTGAAGTTGAAAAAGCCATTTTTGAAGAACTAACGAAAGCGAAAAATGAATTAGTGCCCACCGATCTTCTCCGCGATATTAAATCCAATCTTAAATATTCTTTTCTCCGCTCGATGGAAACCACTGATGGAGTCGCCGGAACCCTAGCTTTCTATATTAATCTAACCACCGACCCGGGAACTGTTAACCAACTTTTCGACCTCTACGACAAAATCACTCCGGAAAATATTCAAGAAATGGCCAAGAAATACTTTAGAACGGAAAATTCCACCGTGGCCACTTTGACAGGAGGGAAAGGAAAATGAAAGGAAGAAGAATTCGCATTGCCATCATCTTAACCATCTTAAGTTTACTAGGAACGTTGATTTCTTGCACCCAAAAGCCCACCTCTGGACTCCAGACCGAGCTTCTTCCCGTGGAAGGCAATCCTTTTGTGAGTTTTAGAATCCTGCTGCGGATCGGCTCAGCTCACGATCCCATCGGCAAAGAAGGTCTCTGCTACCTCACCATGGCCATGCTCGCCAACGGAGGAAGCAACACTCTGAGCTTCAAAGAAATCCAGAATAAATTTTACCCAATGGCCGCCACAGTCAATTTCCAGGTCGATAAAGAAATGTCCGTCTTCACGGGAACAATTCATGTCGACAATCTGGAAAATTATTATGCCCTTTTCAAAGATATGCTCCTCAATCCAGGGTTCCGGGAAGAAGATTTCATTCGCCTCAAAACTAACCAACTCAACTTTTTAGAAAAGACATTGGTCAACAACATGGACGAGCAATTCGGCAAAGAAATTTTAAACCTGATGCTTTATGAAGATCATCCTTATGGCCATCATGAAGCCGGCACAGTGGAAAGCGTCCGGAAGCTAACTCTTGAGGATATTCGCAACTTCTACCAAACGCACTTTGTTCAAGGAAATATTGTCATCGGCTTAGCAGGCGGATATCCCTCTGGTTTTCCCCAACAAGTTATTACGGACTTTTCTCAACTCCCCGCTGGCCAAACCCCCAAACTCAATCTTCCCCAACCTCGCTCGCCGCAAGGATTGGAAATCATGATTGCCGAAAAAAACACTCCAGCCACAGCTATCTCGATGGGTTTTCCCCTTCAGCTAAACCGGGCGGACGATGACTTCTTTGCCCTCTGGATTGCCCAAGCTCATTTTGGAGAACATCGTCAACACCTTTCTTGGCTTTTCCAGAAAATAAGAGAAGAAAGAGGCCAGAATTACGGCGATTACGCCTACATCGAACATTTTGTCCAAGGAAGGGACAAATTTCCCGAGCCCAACCACTGCCGGCAACAACAATATTTCTCCATTTGGATCAGGCCTCTTGCCAATACCAACCGCCACTTTGTTCTCCGTCAAGCCTTACGGGAATTAAAAATATTAATTGAAGAAGGAATTCCTCGGGAGCGCTTTGAGCTAGCCCGCGAATACTTACTTAATTACACCAAATTATATGCTCAAACTCTTGGGGAAAGATTAGGCTGGCAAATGGATTCTCACTATTACGGATATGAAGATTTTTTAGGCGAAGCCCAAAAAAGACTGCCGAAAATTACCCATGAAGAAGTCAACCAAGCTATCCGCAAATACCTTAATAGTCATAATGTTTACATCGCCATCATCACCGACGAGGCAGCTCGGCTCAAAGAAGCCCTAGTAGCCAACACCCCTTCGCCGATAACCTATGCTAACCCCAACATGCCTCCTGAAATATTGGCCGAGGACTTAATCATTCAAAATTTTCCCTTAGATACTCAACCCGAAAAAATCTGGATAGCTCCGGCGACCGCTTTTTTTCAAACAACTGGCTTGCCTCGCGAGAATTAATCTTGACTTTTAAGGAGAAAATAGAAAAACCATACTCTTCTCAAGATGAAATTGCTGAAAAAGGCAAAATTATTGAAGTTAGAAACTATCCTACTTTC
>DQWD01000236.1 GCA_011042725.1 Candidatus Aminicenantota bacterium
ATTAGAAAGTGAGGCGCAAGATTTAAGAGAGAAAATTAAAAAATATAAGCATCAATTAAATGATGTAAAAAGTAATCTAGAATATCGTTCGCTCCTTAAAGAAATCGAGGCTACCCAGCAAAAGATAGATGAGTTAGAAGAAGCAGTTATTACCAGGTTGTTGGAGGCCGATGAGATTGAGGAAAAAATTAAAGGTGCCACTTCTAAGGTCGATCAAGTAAAGGATGAATCAGATAAGGAAAAAGAGTTATTAAGGAGCCAAAAAAAAGAGGCAGAAAATAGAAAAGACCAGTTACTTAAAGAAAGAGAAAGTCTTCGGATCCTTATTCCTTCCGAGCAGTTAGAGCTTTATCATAAAATTGCAGCCAAGCGTCACGGGATAGCTTTATCACCAGTCCACGATGAGTTCTGTTCCTTATGCCATATGCGGATTAGGCCTCAGGTTATTAACGAGTTAAAGGCGGGTAAATCGATAATTCTTTGCGAAAACTGTGGACGAATCCTGTATTGGGAAGAAGAGCCTGAAGAAGAAAGAGAAGAAGAGATGGTGTCTCCCGCCCCTAAACACAATTAATTCAATCGAAAGAGCTAGAATTTTTCAATCTTCGCGATAAAGGGCATCGATTAAATCCTTATATTTTTCTTCAACTATTCTTCGTCTCACTTTTAAAGTGGGAGTAATTTCGCCTTTTTCCAGTTCAAAATCTCTTTCTAAGAGAATGACTTTTTTTATTTTTTCATAAGAAGAGAGAGAAGGGGTCATCCGGTCAATTTCGGCCAGGATGAAACGCTGGATTTCCTGATGGCTAACCAACTCTTTTCGAGATTCAAAGGGAATTTTATTGAAGCGAGCATATTCTTCTAGTTTTTCAAAATCAGGAACAATCAGAGCGGAAACGAATTTTCGCTTATCGCCGATGACGACAGCATTGGTAATATAAGGATTGGTTTTAATCATGTTTTCGATCGGTTGGGGAGCAACATTCTTACCTCCAGCCGTGACGATCAAGTCTTTCTTCCGGTCAGTGATGACTAAATAACCCTCTTCGTCTATAAAGCCTATATCCCCGGTGTGAAACCAGCCACCGGCGAAAGCTTCTTGGGTTTCTGCTTCCATTTTGTAGTAGCCTTTCATCACGTTTGGTCCTCTAACTAAAATTTCTCCGTCTTCGGCAATTTTAACTTCAACCCCAGGGAGAGGTTGACCGACGGTGCCAAACTTCATGTTGTCGATGGTGTTTACCGCCACCACAGGGGAGGTTTCAGTGAGCCCGTATCCTTCCAGCACAGTTAAACCTATGGCATAGAAGAATTCGGCAATATCCGGTGATAGAGGAGCTCCGCCGGAGACAAAAAAGCGAGCTCTTCCCCCCGTTCGATCTAGAATCTTAGAAAACACCAGTTTATGAGCGAGGTTATATTTGACGTGAAGAGAGCGGGGGAGAGGCCTTTGATTCAGACGATAAGGTATGGTTCGGCGTCCGACTTTTAAGGCCCAAAAGAAGATTTTTCTCTTGATGAGGGAGCTAGTTAAGACATTGTCCATTACCCGGGAGTAAATTTTTTCAAAAACACGAGGAACACTGACCATAATATGTGGTTTTATCTCGATTAGGTTTTCAGCAACTGTCTCCACACTCTCGGCAAAAGCAATCGAAGCTCCTTTATAAAGGTAGCAAAAAACAACCATTCTTTCTAAAACGTGGGACAGAGGGAGAAAAGATAGCACAGTATCTTTATCCGAGATTTGAAACAGGGGAGCACAGGTGGTGACATTGCTAACAAAATTATGGTGGGTCAGCATTACCCCCTTGGGCGCTCCCGTCGTTCCTGAAGTATAAATAATGGTGGCTATATCGTCAGGTTTAATCCCTAGAGCAATTTCTCTAAATAAATGAGGATTGGCTTCATCTATTTTTTTTCCCTTGGCAATAATTCCATTTAAAGTTAGGACATCGGCTGCTCGCAAATCAAAAAAGGCGATGAACTTCTTTACTTTTTTTAACTTATCTTTGATGGCCACAATTTTTTCCCAAAGTTCAGGCGAAGAACAAACGACAATTTTCGCATCAGAATTATCAATAATATAGAGTATTTGCTCAGGTGTTAGAGAAGTATAGATAGGAACAGTGATTCCCCCTTGGCAGGTGGTGGCTAAATCCGTCATCACCCATTTTGGCCCATTCTCAGCAAGTAAGATGAGTTTATCTTCTGGTTGAAGCCCTTCTTTTCTTAGTCCGAGAGCTAGATGACGAACTGTGTCGTAAACTTCTTGGGTTGAAAGGGACTGGTATTGATTGTGGGCTTTGTAGAGAAGAAGATCTTCCTTAAGAAAAGAGTTCACTGTATTAAGAAAAAGTTGGGGAATCGTTTCAATCATAAAATCCTCCGGTTGAGAGTTTGCTTAATTTTATTGGCATTTAGGAAACAAAGTCAAGAGAGTTTTTCCTAATTAATTGATTGCTGGTTGGTTACTTGAAGTGAATCATAAGTTCAAGTGAAAAAGAGACTTAGCGGTTAGCCGCGTTAGAGAAGAAAAATTGACAGAAAGTGGAATTGATAAAAAAACAAAATCATCGCTAAGTTAAGTAGTCGTTAATTGTCTTTAACCTTAGCCAGGGAAACCACCTTATCCTCATTTTCAAGTTGGATAATGCGCACACCCATCGTGGCTCGATTTAAGGCACGGAGAGTTTCCGTTTTAATTCGAATGACCTTTCCTTTTTCAGTAACCAGAATGACATCTTCTCCATTCACTCCCGCCACTCCAACCGCAGGACCATTTTTCTTTGATACTTTGAGATTGATTACCCCTTTTCCACCGCGTCGATGGCGAGGGTAATAATCGATGGGAGTTTTTTTACCGTAACCCTTCTCCGAAATAGTGAAAATATACTTTTCTTCCTCGCCGCCAATCACCAAGCCGATGATTTTATCTTTTTTATTAAGAGAAATGGCTTTTACTCCGGCCGCTGTTCGACCCATTGGGCGAACTTCTTTCTCATGGAAGCGAATGGCCTTTCCCTGTCGAGTAGCAATCAGAATGTCTTTTTGGCCATCGGTTAATTTGGCATCAAGAACTTCGCTGCCGGAGGGAAGATTGATCGCAATGATACTTCCACGACGGATATTTCGAAATTCATAAAGACATGTTTTCTTGATCTGTCCTGAAGAGGTAAGCATTACCACATATTGGTCAGGTGAAAATTCTTTAACTCCGATAACAGAACTAACTTTTTCATTTTGTTCTAAAGGCACCAAGTTGTTGATTGATTTACCGCGGCCGGAAACTCCTACATCGGGGATATCCAGGGCTTTTAACCAATATAATTTTCCTTTATTGGTGATAATCAGTAAATAACTATGAGTTGAGCAAATAAAGACATCTTCGACAACGTCTTCTGGTTTCATGCTTATTCCCCGGCGTCCTTTACCTCCTCTTAACTGATATTGATAATAACTAAGAGAGGTTCTTTTCATGTAGCCGGAAGCTGTATAAGTCACGACCACTTCTTCTTCCTTGATCAAATCTTCTGGTTTAAGTTCAGTAATTTCTTCTCTCATAATCTCTGTTTTTCTCTCGTCTGCGTACTCTTCTTTTATTTTTTGGATTTCATCGATAATTATATCGAGAATCATTTTTTCACTGCTTAGTATTTTTTTTAACTTGGCGATTAGTTTTTTGAGCTCAGCGTACTCTTCTTTAACTTTGTTTCTTTCCAATCTGGTCAGCCGTTGAAGTTGCATTTCCAAAATGGCTTGCGCCTGAGTCTTAGTTAAATGGAATTTAGTAATTAAACCTTGGCGAGCTTGGTCGACGGTTCGCGAAGAGCGAATAAGGGCTATGATCGCATCGAGATGATCAAGGGCAATTATTAGCCCTTCCAGGATATGAGCTCTTAATTCAGCCTTTTTTAGGTCATGGCGGGTACGGCGCTTGATTATGTCTTGGCGATGAGAGATAAAGTACCGGAGCATGTCAATCAGGCTCATCACCTTGGGTTGGCGATCAACGATAGCCAGCAAAATAATCCCGAAAGAAGTTTGCAGCGCGGTGTGTTTGTAGAGGTTATTTAAAATAATTTCGGGCAATTCTCCCCTTTTTATTTCGATAACAATTCTCATCCCTTCGCGATCTGATTCATCTCTAATGTCGGCAATCCCTTCCAGCTTTTTTTGAGTGACTAAGGCCGCAATATTTTCAAGTAGACGGGCCTTGTTGACTTGAAAGGGAAGTTCAGTGATAACTACTCGATCCCGATCATTACCTCGGCCTCTTTCAATAATAGCTCGGGCTCGTAATATAATTGTCCCTTTTCCACTCTGATAGGCTTGGCGAAGACCTTCCTGGCCAAAAATGTAACCACCAGTGGGGAAGTCGGGGCCAGGGATAAAGTCCATTATCTCTTTTAGGGTAGCTTCGGGATGACGGATGAGGTGAATAATAGCGTCAATTACTTCGCCTAGGTTGTGAGGGGGGATATTGGTCGCCATACCAACAGCAATCCCTGAGGCTCCGTTGATTAAGAGATTGGGGATTTTTGCTGG
>DQWD01000268.1 GCA_011042725.1 Candidatus Aminicenantota bacterium
GCGAGCAAATTTTGGAGCTCATCAAGAAAACTCTGCTTGAAATGAAGATTAAAGACTTTTATTTCGACCAGGAAAAAGCTACTTTCATCTGCAAAACGAAAAGATTCGGGGATAATTTCCCCTCTTCGGGACCTAGTACAGGTGACTTGATTCACACCCATATTCGAAGTAATTGGTATTTTTTAGTTATTTCCGTCCAACCAAAGGCTTCTCGATTGGAAGTCACCATAACCAAGACTCATCCTGGAGTGTCTCCTTATCCCGGTAAAAAGCTCTTGCTTCGCTTTGTTAATAAATTAGAGAAAAACATAGAAGTAGGCAAATAATCATAATATTTAATTGTAGCTGGCGATAGCTCTTATCATCAAAGTTTTATTGGTAAATTAAATTGGTTCATCACAATAATGAGTACTTGATTTGACATAAATGAAATATATCAGTTTATTATTAATATTATGTTTCACATTGTTGGCAATAAACTTTGTTAGATATCCACTTTTAAATATTTCATCTATTTTTTCCTTAAATATACCCGAAAATAACTCAAAAATCGAAGTCTCTGAATTATTGAAAAAGGCAGCAGATTATTGCCGGAAATTAGAGAGTTCTTCTTTATTTTTTGTCTGCAAAGAAAAAATCATCGAAAGAATCTATTACTCTATTCCAGAGAAATCAAAACCATATTTAAGGAAAGGAGTTTTTACCTGGGGTTATCTTATTGAAGATTTTAAAATTCACAAATATATTTATGATTACCAATTAATTAGAGTAGGAGATTATATTCAAGAAAAAAGGGATCTTTTAGAAGAAGACGGGAAAAAACAACACCTAAAAAATGCGCCTTTAAAAACCAAAATATTCGAGAATAAATATGTCCTCTTTGGGCCAATCGGTCTAATTAGTAATGAAGCCCAAAAACATCATGAATATAAGCTAATAAAGGAAGAGAAAATAAATGGATTGAAATGCTTAGTTCTTCATGCTATCCCACGTTCATCTTCACCAAAAAATCATTTATTCGGCAAAGTTTGGGTCAGTAAAGAGGACGGGTCCGTCTTAAAAATTCATTGGGACCAAGAATCCATTGGAAACTACGAAAAAATATTGGAGATCGCAGATAAATTAAATGCAAAACCAAATATAACTTTAATTTCTGAATATAATGTCGAGAAAAAGGGAATAAGGTTTCCAAGTACTTGCTATTCCAAAGAAGAATATATACATCCCCGATATGGAAATATTACCGTCTCTGAAACTCAGGTCAGCTATTCTGATTACCGATATTTTGTGGTGGAAACAGAGGTAAAATTCCGAAAAGATGACAGCTAATTTAGAAAAAGCTACTTTGATTCGTCCACTGTTACGTAAGATTATTACGTCAAAATCTTGGCAAGTCTTTTTTTTATCTTTCACCTGTCACAAAGGAGAATAAAAGCTTTAAATGAATTTACACAGAATTATTGGCAGTGCCATAAAAAAAATTAAATATTAATTAAAAAAACAAAATGAGAAAGGTGGGTTATGAGAGGACAAAAACTCGCTGCTCTGGTCTTTATTGGTATCTTTGTTTTATTTTTCATTCTGACTGAGAGAAGCCAAAGCCTCAGTATTTATTTGTCTAAAAAGCAGACAAGTTGGTTTTCTCACAAGGAGAATCAAACTGATCAAAGGGGAAAAAAGCAAAGAGTACTCCCTCTGGCTGCTCAAGAAAACACTGACATTAATCCAACTTCCCCAGATGAAAAAGATTATTGGGCCGCCGTCATTGGTGGAGACGACTATGATTCAACGGAAAACATTTGTGCCACTAGGGATAATGGCTATGCAATTATTGGTTTCAGTTGGTCCAACTCACTGGCAAACCCTTGGAATTTCTGGGTAATCAAGCTTAATCGCTCTGGCCAAGTAGAATGGCAACGGTCTTATGGGAATGAGGTGAGTGAGTCGGACGAAAAGAAAAGAATGACAACTTCACAATACGGTTACACTGTGAGATGGGGAGGCAAAGCCATCGTCTCAACTGATGATGGAGGCTACCTGCTCGGCGGTCCCTTGTATTTCGGACCAGATGATGCTGAGCTTTGGCTGGTTAAACTGGATAGTAAAAGAAAAATAAAGTGGCAATACACCCTGGGCGGCCATGATTATGAATGGTTTCACTGGATGGAACAAACATCTGATGGTGGTTTTATTGTGGCTGGATTGACCCAGTCTTTTGGGGAAGGTGGTACTGATCTCTGGTTGATAAAATTGAAGGCCTTGGGTGAGGTTGAATGGCAGAAGGCTTACCAGACAAGCGGTAACCTCTCTTTGGTGGAAGTGCATCAGACAGAAGATGGTGGTTTCATCGGCGTAGGGAATATTTATTCACCAGAATACGAGTTCAAATCGGACTTCCTGGTGATGAAATTCAGTGCTTCTGGTGAAGTGCAGTGGGCCTGGCGCTATGGCGGGGATTTAGAGGAACGTGCCCGCTCTATTATTCAAACCTCAGACGGGGGATATCTGGTAGCTGGTTCGTCACGATCATTTGGAGCCGGCAGCCAGGATATCTGGCTTCTAAAACTAAATGCCCAGGGCCAGGTGGAATGGCAGCGCTGCTACGGAGGCGAAAAGGATGATTCTGCCTCGGTGGTGCGGGCAGGAATCTCCGGAGGTTATGTTGTCGTCGGCGAGACATACTCTTTTGGCAGCGGCGGCCAGGATATTATCACCTTCAAACTTAACAAAAATGGACTTATTGAGTGGCAGAAAGCCTATGGCGGCAATGAGGATGAAGCAGTTTATTCTCTAGTAGTCAGTGAAAACGATGGCTATGTTTTATCGGGAGAAACATATTCTTATGGCCGAGGTAAAAATGACGCTTTCGTTCTTAAGATGTCTCCGACCGGGGAGATTCCTTATTTACCGGAGTTGATTACCTCCACCGATCTTAAGCTCACGCCGACGAATATTTCTCCAGGCAAATTAAATGTAGATTCCTGGTCAACCAATGCCGCTCCCTTGCCTTATCCTGGAGTCGCTAATGATGTTCAAGTGGATAGTTATCTCCTCTTTAATGCTCCCCGCAATTTTCAAGGCCAGCGCGTGCTTAACCGCTCGCTCTCCCAGAAGGAATATATAGATGTTCTCCGCTGGGCCCCACACCCCAGTAATCTCAATCTGCCGGTGACCAAATATAAGGTTTATCGCATTGAGACTGATCCTTTAAGATTCAAAGAAAACGTTTATTACACTATAAGAAAAAATTTAATAGCAGAAGTAGAGAGCAATATATTGGAAGCCTGGATAAGGAAAGTGGACCCAGAGGAAGAAGTCCGATACGCCGTGGTGGCGGTTAATGAGGCAGGACAGGAAGGAGTCCAGGCTTTTACTACGGTTAAGTGAAATGGCACGAAATGGCAAGAAAAAAGTGCTGTGAAGGGGGGAGCAGACCCAAATTAACAGACAAAAAAGCCCCAAACAAGAGAAAGGAAAGGAGTAAAGAAAATAATGAATAAGAGAAAATTAATAAGCCAAAAGAGCCAGGCCCGGAAATTAATTTTTATTTTTATTACTCTGGGAATGCTTGTCATTTGTTGGGATTATGCTAAAGCCGTGGAAGTCGAAATTTTATTAAGCAGCGGCTACTTTCAGCCAAGCGAGACCGCCTTTCGGGATATTTACGGCGGAGGATTGACCTATGGAGGACAGCTCAATCTAAAGTTGGCCTCCAACTGGCGATTGTGGGTAAGCCTTGATTATTTCTCCCGCTCAGGTCAGCTGACTTTCACTAAAGAAGAGACCGAGCTAACCATTATGCCTCTGGGGCTGGGAGCCACCTACTTTCAATCTCTTCCTCCGGCTGAAGTGTATTTGGCTCTGGGGATGCATTATTTCAAATACACAGAGTCCAATCCTATTGGTGTGGCGGAAAAAGGAGGGAGTGGGATGTCGATAGAACCCGGGGTGGCGATAAAGCTCTTTCGGGGTGTGCTTTTGCGGGTGTACTTGAAATATTCCTATTGCCGGCTCCAGCCGGCTGATTACCGAATTAATATTGGCGGCCTCCAACCCGGCCTTGCCCTGGGGTATAGATTTTAACGAAGATGAGAGAAAAAACAAGATAAGGGAGGGGTGGCAAAAACATCCCCGTCCACTACTCATCGGGCCTCAAAAAGAGCTGCTTTTTTTCCCGGGCAACCGTCAGTTATCGAGATTACCGTTTTTTTACGGTTGAGACCAAAGTGATAGAGATTAGGGAATAAGATTAAAAAGACTGCCGAGTAAACAAGAAAAATAGGGTTATCATCAAGCCAGTGTTTGACCGAAAGGCCAGAAAAGACAGCTTACAATTGGGAGAAAACATGCTAAGACAGAGCCGGCGATTTTTTATCCTCGGGGTACTTATAACTGGGGTTGTCCTCTGGCTTTCTCCTGGGCCGGTATCACCCCCTCAGCTGGAACACCAAACTCTGGCCATCAATATCGAAGTTCCAGTTCGGGTCTTCAAAGGTGATAAGTTCGTTGACGACCTCAC
>DQWD01000324.1 GCA_011042725.1 Candidatus Aminicenantota bacterium
AGTTGAACTTCTGTTTCAGGCATACGATACTCTGCTTTCCCCTTCTCCTTTTCAGACAACATGACGGTAACACTCTTACTCCAAAAATCTTCAGGACAGGAAACTATGAGTGGTTCGATTTGTTTTCCTTCTTCTGGGTTAAGAACCTTGTTGTCGATAGCCTGCTGGAGAAGTTTGCGGCTGAACAGCCTGATTTTCAGTAGAGAGCCTTGTCCGTTAACTCCCTGAATGAATTTTAGAGAAATGTCAAGGGGAACTTCTATCCGCTTCTTTAGTCTTTTTTCTGCGGTTGAGGGGTCAAGTGGTTATATTCTACCAGAAGATTTAGCCACCAATCAGGGTATTTCAGGGAGCTTCTTTTTCGATTCTTAACATCATAAACCCAGAGATGATTATACTTAACCAGGAGAAAATCTCCTAATTCCCACCAGGCCTCTACCACTCGCTGAGCATTACCAAGGCAATAATCAGTAAGAAAATCACTCGCTAATTGAGGATCTTTTTTATAAAGTTCGGAAGCAAATTGATCTATCAGTGGGGTTCGCTCCACGGCAGATTTTTCCCATCTCTCCTGGGCCTGACGAACATCTTCAATGGCATAAGAGTAAACTACCTGGGTATGAAAATCGACATAATCAAAAGCCCACCTCGCCGCTTGGCGGTTAAATTCCCAATGATCGCCAATCTCAAAGGAATGGGGAATCCGGTTGACACCAATATAAAAGGGCATAAAACAAGACGTGTCTTGGGCTCCAAGAGCCAACCAAACAAGACCACCCACCGGATTAGGGAGCCAACCTCGACACTGGGTAACCGTTACATATTCGGCCCGGTTAACCCCAATAACCCGAGGCGTATTATAACTTTTCCCTTCCAATTTAAACCCATAAGGTAATCGATTAGGATTAGCAAAGGGCCCACCTTGAAGACCTCGAGCGGGGTCAAAAGGAGTTCCTTGGCATTTATCCCTGGTCATCTGCATCACGTCGTAAACTGATAGTTTTTTATCCGGTTTAATCGAGAAAGGCAATTCCATGTTAGGAGTCTCGGGACTAAACTTTTTGGAAGGAGCAACAAGGTCAAAAAACCTCCACAATCTGACGCGAGCTCCTTTACTACTGGCAGCACTCGCTTCGGTCGGAGAATAAGCTTTTTTCCAGTTAAATGGTTCGCCGCTATTGGGATCATAAAAACCTTGCTCCACGGCAAAAGAAACTACATTAGGTGAAGCCATGAAATAATCAGGATTATCTAAATCGATCTCCCCGATGCGGGATTCATTGGGACAAACACTGACATGGTCATCAGGAACTCTTTGGGCACACCACACCGCACCTGGTTTACCACTTTCGGGTGTCCAAAGGGGGCCAACGGGCATAATTTCGAAAATCCAAACTTCATTCGGGTCGGCGACGGCCAACATCTCCCCCGAGTCTGTATGGCCATAACCATGTTTTTCGGCCAAAGTCCCCATGATCTTAATCGCTTCTCGAGCCGTACTAGCTCTCTCCATAGCAATTAAAGTTAACATCGTTATATCAAATTTTGCGGTCGGCGTAGGATTACGCATCTTCCGGCGACAGCCGATGGTCGACTCTCCAATGGCCACTTGCTGGTCGTTCATATAGCCAAACGCACCATGAAGGTAGGCGTGGGTATGAGGGACTTGGGGAATCTCTAAGCCGGTAAAATCATCTTTGATGCGATCCCATTTCAAGCCAACCCGGGGCGGCCAAGAACGAAATTGGTCAATATGGTAAATCTTACGCGTTGAGCCTGGCTCATGATCGGCGGCTGGCACATAACGCCAGGTCCAATCACATATTCCACAGTCACAGGTATGGGTTGTCATGACTGAGCCATCAACCGAAGCATCCTTGCCAACAATAATAACTGTACACCCATCAAGGCGATAATCGGGAACTAATGACTGGTCAGCTTCGGAAGCTTTTTGCTCAGCAGATGATGAATAAAGAATCCCAAACGATATAAAAAGACCGATCAAAAGTAGAAAAAACAAAACTTTTGATTTTTTCAAAGAAAACCTCCTTTCTTAGATAATGTAACTAATCTTTTATTTATTTTCATTAATTTTTTTCAAAAAATCAGCTTCTCCACCACTATGAATAACTCAAGGCGCAAGGGCCATCAAAAAAAAGATAAACGGGGACATATCGTTGGTTATTCCCATGATAAAAAGGCCAAAAAACTTAATAAATAACCTTGATAACTAAAGCGCCAAGAGTTAGATTTTCTTTTTGGCCACCGAGTAAACAAAGAACTTGGCTGAATAATTCTCTGGGGCTTTAATACCTCTTGGAAACAAGGCAAAGAAAATCCCTCTCTGGTCACCCGATTAACTAACTCCCTCATTAATAATGGTATATATAAATTTTAAAAAATTCATTGTCAACTTAAATCAGGTAAGCAGCATTAAAAATCAAGCTTGAGGCTTAAAAAAGCAACTTTGTCTTGGTGAAAAACACCAAATTTTGTCCCTTCTTTAGCCCCAGTAGTCAAATAACCACCTGCTTGGAGAAGGACTAAATCCTTAATTTTCCACTCAATCTGGGGAAGAAACACCACGGCCCTCTTTTCTCCAGAAAATTCAATCATCGAACCAAGCTGAAGTTTTAAAGCCTCACGAAAAAGTTTATATTCACAGCGCACGATAAGATAATCTTCCAACTCCCCAAAAAACATTCCTTTTCCTAAGCCAAAAATTTGGCTAACCTCTTCTGCATAAGCCCGCTCGTCGAAAAATCCATGGAGATATTGTCCATTTAGATAAAGCCCATTTCCCACGTCGAAGGTATAGTCAAATCCCGCCACAAATCGAAAACAACTCTTTGAAAAAAGGTCAAATTCGTCTCTAAAGAGAAAAGGCTGACCACTAACTAGCACCGGCTGAACAACAAAGGCCTTGACTTCCTCGGGAAAGATGACCGCTGCTTCTCCCCAAAGGCCGACTTCTCCCCATTCACCGGCCCCATCAAAGCTAAAAATATTTTCCCGGGGATATGTGAAGTGAGCTAAAATTTGCTGGGGGGGACAATCTCGATTCCTGTAATAACCGGTAAATGCTGATTTCCCCGATAAAAGCTTACCCCCAAATCAAAATTAGCCACCACCGTGGTGCAACGAAAGCCGAAATTCGTATTTCGGAGAGTGTTTTTAGCTTTGATCAAATTAACGCCCGAAAAAGCATAGCTTTGATTCACTAGCCGGGTAAATCCCTGCGGAAGAGGAGCATATTGACGGGAGAGAAGCCATACCAATTGCAGTTTGTGAATTGAACCTAAATATAACTCCCAGTTAAAAGCAAATTGGGGACGGCGCTCGGCAAAATAGTCAGGGTCAAAACTCAAAAAATTGGCTAAATCAATGGGATTTAAATTATCAACTACATTCATTTTATCCGCCGTGCCCCAGGCAATTCTCTGCTTGCCGATGGTCAAATCGAGTTGGTTAAAAAGAAAGCCGGAAATTTTGATGAATCCTTCATAGACAACGGCCTGAAGCTTCTTTACTCAAAGATTCTTGGTCCACGCTGTTCTCGGGAAGGGGAAGCAACTTTAGCAGTTGAGCCAGATTATTCTCGACGAACAAGGTTCGCTGAATTTCCTGGCGGCGAAGAAGAAGGGTGTCAATAACATCTTCGCCGTAACGTGGTAACTCAGTCCCGTCACTTTGAGACAAAGCCTAAAAATTATAATTGCCCTATTTCTTTAAAACATTTCTTGTTATCTTCAAAAAGAAAGTTTATACTTAGCAAAACAAGGAAAATGGCTGTTAATTCCAACCATCCTCCTAAATCTTCTCCGACTCCCCTTTGCCTGGAACGCAAACTAAATCTCTTTGACTCCGCAATGATTATGATGGGAATCGTTATCGGCTCCGGCATCTTTTTAACCACAGGAATAATGGCTACCTCGATACCTTCGCCTGGTCTTATCTTGCTGGCCTGGTTGGTAGGTGGTCTTCTCACTTTAGCTGGAGCTTTGACCTACGCTGAACTCGGAGCCGCCCTGCCCGAAGCCGGGGGGCAATATGTCTATCTCCGCGAAGCTTTTGGGCCCCTGGTTGCCTTCCTTTTTGGATGGGTCCTTTTTCTAGTTTACATGACCGGTGGCATTGCCGCCTTGGCTTTGGCTTTTAGCGAATACCTGAGTTATTTCTTTCCCTTTTTCTCCAGCGAAAATCTTGTTTTTTCCTTAAAAATTAGCGAGTCGATTCATTATGGCCTCTCAACAGGCCAATTGCTAGGGGTAATCCTGATTATTTTCCTGACAATTGTTAATATTTGGGGGTTAATCCTTGGCAAATCTCTCCAAAATTTCCTAACGGTAATTAAAATCGTGATGATCGGCGGCTTGATTATTTTTGGCCTTTCCTTAGGACAAGGAGAATGGTTCTCTCTGCAGCTTAGCCCTTCGGGCCACACATTCTGGGAATTACTTTCAGGGTTCGGAGTGGCTTTAATTGCTGTAACCTGGGCCTTCGATGGCTGGAATA
>DQWD01000225.1 GCA_011042725.1 Candidatus Aminicenantota bacterium
AAACACTCCAATAACCATCGTAGCTAGAGGAAATGTAAATAGGCTTAAATTTTGTGACTCAAAATTAAGTTCTGATCTTTTAATTTGTAGTTAGCAAAGGTGGATGCCGGAGCCCTGTTTATACTTAATTAATTGCCCCCAATTTAATCATATTTCGATTAATCATCCCCATAGGGAAAGAGAATAAAAAATCTTAACCGTTCCAGAAAAGCCACAGTTCTATTTTCCCCGGTACCAGCAAAAACTTAAGTGTAAACTTCGCTGTAGATAATCTTTTATTAGATAAATGAGTGGCGGAGGGAGAGGGATTCGAACCCCCGTCACGATTCCTCGTGAAGCGGTTTTCAAGACCGCCGCCTTCAACCACTCGGCCATCCCTCCACCGGTAAAGGGGATTATTATTTTAAGCCACTTACCTTGTCTTGACAATAGGAGAAAAATAACCGTCTTAAAAATAGAAGGGCAACCTCTCCTAAACACCTTAAAGATTTCACCTTAAAAGCCAGCCAGTAAATCTGTTTTTATCTTTTTGAATTTCAAAGACTTTGAGCATGGCCAGGATAGTTTAACCAAGCTGAGCTTACCTGTTTCCGACACTCGCCTTAATTTTTCCGCAAGGGCAAATAAATTCGAGTCTTACTCAGCTCTTGGATAACTGCAGGTAAGGGGAAATTTGATATTAAGCTGTTAGTAACGAAGATCGTAAGGTCAAGCAGAATTTCTTTTCCTCAGCTTTCCTTTTAAGGAATGGATTGACGACCACCTAAATAGGGTCGAAGAGCCTCAGGAATGAGGATTGAACCATCCTCTTGTTGAAAATTCTCGAGGATAGCCGCCACCGTTCGTCCAAGGGCTAAACCAGAGCCATTCAAGGTGTGGACAAATTCGGGTTTACTTCCCGGCTCGCGGCGGAAACGGATGTTGGCCCGCCGGGCTTGGAAATCCAGGCAATTGGTACAAGACGATATTTCCAAGAAGCCATCTCGACTAGGCATCCACAGTTCCAAATCATAAGTTTTGGCCCCAGCAAATCCTAAATCCCCAGTACACAGCAACACCACCCGGTAATGAAGGCCTAAGCGCTGGAGAATACCCTCGGCATCAGCGGTTATTTTTTCCAATTCGGCAAAGGAATCTTCCGGAGTAGTCAAAGCTACCAGCTCCACCTTATTAAACTGGTGTTGCCTGACTAGCCCCCGGACATCTTGGCCATAGGAGCCGGCTTCCCGTCGAAAACAGGGAGTATAGGCCACAAACCGTTGCGGCAAACTTCCCGGCGGCAGAATTTCTTCGCGGTAAATATTGGTTAAAGGAACCTCGCCGGTAGGAATCAGATACCAAGGATGACGCCGGAGACTAAATAAATCTTCTTCAAACTTAGGTAGATTCCCGGTTCCAAGAAGAGACTCACGATTAGCAATAAAAGGAGGGATGACTTCCAAATAACCATTTTCCTGGGTATGAACATCCAACATAAAATTAATTAAGGCTCTTTCCAGTTGAGCTCCCCAGCCCTTGTAGAGAGCAAAGCGTGAACCAGCTAGCTTTACCGCTCGATCGAAATCAAGAATACCTAGTTGCTTCCCCAATTCCCAATGGGGCTTTGGTTCAAAACTAAATTCAGGCTTAGTACCCCACCGCCGCACCTCAATATTATCAGTTGAATTCTCTCCGACCGGAACAGACTCATCTGGTAAGTTAGGAAGGCCAATTAAAATCTGATAAAGATGCTCTTCAATATTCCTGAGCTCCTCTTCGAAGCAACGGACTTCCTCGGCTACAGCCTTCATTTCCGACAAGACTTCACTTGTATCTTTTCCTTCCTTTTTCAAGCGGCCAATTAACTTAGAAGCTCGATTCTGTTGGGCGCGGAGTGAATCTACTTCCTGTTGAAGGCTTCTTTTCTTCTGGGTTAGAGATAAAAACTCATCTACCTTAAAATCCACCCCTCTTGTGGCTAACCGGGCTTGAACATATTCGGGTTTTTCGATAATCAATCGGCGGTCAATCATGGGGACGATTATACCATATCTCTAGGGTGATTAGAAATATATCGTTTGGGCTTTCCTAGACAGTTGACTACTAAGGTTCCTTTCCTTATAGTTTACGACAGGGATAGAAAAATGGGACTTACTGATCGAGGCTACATTCAAGTTTACACTGGAAATGGCAAGGGAAAAACCACTGCTGCCCTTGGTTTAGCTCTCCGGGCGGCTGGCCATGGTTATCGAACTTATATCGGCCAATTTTTGAAAGGCCAAGATTATGGCGAATTGCACAGCCTTGAAAAACTTAAAGACTACATCACTATCGAACAATTTGGTCGCCGGGGCTTTATCCATGTTACTTCCAATCCTGACGAAGAAGATATTCGTCGGGCTAAAGACGGTTTGATTCATTGCCACCAAGCCATGATGTCCGGCCAATATGACCTCATCGTTCTCGACGAAATTAATGTTGCTTTATACTTTAATCTTCTTGAAGAAGAGGAAGTCCACCGCTTTCTCGACGATAAACCCGAAAAAATAGAGGTAATTTTGACTGGTCGGTATGCCCCCGAGTCCATTTGCCAGCGGGCTGATCTCGTCACCGAAATGAAAGAGATAAAGCATTATTATCAGCAAAAAGTTCCCGCTCGCAAGGGAATCGAACGTTAAATAACGACCACCATGGAACAGAACACCCTTGGCCAAAAAGATGAAAATTTTAAGAATATAAATATTTTAAGAAGGCCCTCTAGCTGATTGAAAACCATGGATAGACAACAGTTCGAGCAATTGGTTCAGGCTGCTTTCCAAGAGATTCCCTTGAAATTTAAAAAGCTGATTACTAACGTGGCCATCATTATTGAAGACCGACCGGACCCTTCACTCTCTCCTCATTTAAAAACAAACCATCTACTTCTTGGCTTCTATCACGGAGTCCCCCTCCAAAAGCGTGGCTCTTTCTATGGCAATGTTCCGCCTGATGTTATCTACATCTTCCAGGAACCTATTGAAAGAATTTGTCGCACCCCTGAAGAAATAAAATTGAAAGTGAAGGAAGTTCTCCTTCATGAACTGGGCCATTATTTTGGTTTGACCGAAAGTCAACTACGAGAAATAGAAATAAATAAAGGAGAAAAATCATGACTAGAGCTAGATTGGAAGGAACTTTCGCTGCCCTAACCACTCCTTTCGCAGGAGATGAAGTTTCTTATTCTGCCTTTAAGGAAAATTTAATTAAGTACAATGAAAGCCAACTTGATGGTTATGTCATCCTAGGTTCCACTGGGGAAGCTGTTTCCCTCAGTGATGATGAGTCGTTAAAACTAGTCGAGGAAGCGGTTAAAGTCTCCGCGCCCCAAAAAAAGCTCATTGTTGGTACGGCCCGGGAAAGCACCCGTCAAACACTTGAATTCACCACCAAAATTTCTCAATTTCCCCTGTTCGCTGTTCTGATTCGAACCCCAAGTTACTATAAACGCCAGCTTACCCCTCAAGCTCTTAAAGAACATTATCTGCGCTTAGCTGAAGGCTCTCCCCTTCCGGTTATCCTGTATAATATTCCTCAGAATACAGGTGTTAGTCTTGATTTAGAAACACTGGTCGAGCTTGCCCAGCATCCCAATATCATCGGGATTAAAGACAGCTCGGGCAATTTAAATTTTTTAGTCCGGGCTTTGCCTCATCTTCCGGCTGATTTTAGTTTTCTCCTTGGCGCCGGCAGTTTAATTTTTCCCGGGGTCAGCCAAGGGGCGGCTGGTGGGATTCTAGCTTTGGCCGCGGTGATACCTGACCAATGTGCTCGACTCTTCCAGCTCACTAAGGAAAGGAACCATCAGGAAGCTCGCCAACTTCAACTCCAATTAGCTCCTTTAAATTCACTTTTGACCCAAGAATACGGAATCCCCGCTATTAAATTTGCCCTTGACAAATTGGGTTTTTACGGAGGATTACCCCGTTCTCCCCTCCTCCCTCTCTCTTCGGAAGGGGAAAGCAAAGTCCTGGCGTCTTTAAAAAAAGTGGGCGCCCTCACTTAGTTCTCAAGGAAAACTTAATGAAAATTAAGTCCCAAAAAAAACTTGAGATTAATCCCCATCTTTTCCTCTGCTGGTTAGAACACAGGTAATAATTAGACAGGGAACATGATGGTGGAAATTCAAGCTTCCTCTTCCCAACAAGATAAAAAAATTAAAAACAGAAAATGTTCCCTTATTTTCAGCTTGTTTTTCTTCAAGTTAATTTCTCTGGGAATCATCAATGAATAAAACGGATCATAAACAAGAAAATGCAAACAAGAAAAAAGGAAAGGAAAAAACATAAAATGAATAGCCGCCGCCTTTTCATAAAAAAATCTCTCTTTACTTTAAGTTCACTTCCCCTTTCTCCCTTGCTCTTTACCTCAGCCTCTTCGCCGCCTCATCGAATTAAAAAGGGGAACATGATTTATCGGCGTTTGGGACGCACAGGTTTTTATGTTTCAGAAATTTCCTTGGGTAGCAGTCCTCTACCTGATTGGGGGCTTTTTCGA
>DQWD01000150.1 GCA_011042725.1 Candidatus Aminicenantota bacterium
AGGGCTCTAAATTTACGCACCGTGACCATTTTCAACTCCTTTCTTTTGATTTGAATGATAGAAATTATTATGGTTAACTATTTTAATCCAATTACCCCTCAAAAATAAAGCTGCCGGAGCAAAAAAGATTA
Organism: Candidatus Aminicenantota bacterium; assembly: GCA_011042725.1. Lineage (GTDB taxonomy): Bacteria > Acidobacteriota > Aminicenantia > Aminicenantales > Aminicenantaceae > JdFR-80. The sequence goes on from DQWD01000150.1 coordinate 132, forward strand.
ATTTCCTAGACTTCTTAACTCTAAATTAAACGGCGCGACTTTGTCCCTCAATACTTTAAGCTGGACTCGGTCATAAGTTAAAAGGCCATTAACTTCAATTTCCACATCACTAGTTTGAGTATAGACAGCCGCTGATAATCCTCGGTGGACATAATCTTTTAATTTCTTAATCAGGTCAACATAAGCTTGGGTTAATTCTTGAAAAGAAGCAAAATTCCGGTAGCCCCAACTCTTGTCTTGCTGCCAAGTATGAAAGGGAACCGGAAGTCCTAAGCCACCAAACTCGCCCAGCACCACCGCGCGGTCAGCTTCGAGGGGAGGCATGGCCGGGCCTGGGTAAGCATGAATATCTTTCAAATCACCCACCCCCCGGTCAACCCAACCGCTTGCGCTGTCAACTAAACGAGTGGGGTCCATTTTCTTGACCCACTCCGTCAAAGCTTCAGTTTCAAATTGTCCCCAGCCCTCGTTAAAAAGAACCCACACCACCACCGAAGGATGGTTCCTAAGATTGGTTATTATTCTTTCTAACTCTAGTTTAAATTGCTCGACTGACTCTTTTGACCGGGCCAAGTCTGCCTGATTCCTGCCAATATATTTATCTCCACTGGGCATATCCTGCCAGATTAAAACACCCAATCGATCACACCAGTAGTAATAACGCCGGGGTTCAACTTTAACATGCTTACGAAGCAGGTTGAATCCCAAACTCCGCAAGCAATTAAGATCATAGATCCAGGCTTTTTCACTGGGGGCAGTATAAATTCCATCGGGCCAGAATCCTTGATCAAGAGTCCCCAACTGGAAATAAGGACGATTATTTAAAAATATTCTTGTTCGGCCCGCCCCATCTTTTCCTAAAGAAATCTTCCGGAGGCCAAAATAACTTTCAACTTCATCGACTACCTCCCCCTCTCTTTCCACTACTATTTGGAGCTGATAAAGAAAGGGGTCCTCCGGGCTCCACAAACGAGGGTTCTCGATAGGGATAACTAATTCTTCACCGGGGAGAACTTCCCTTTCTGCGACCAAAGCCTCGCCAGCCAAAACCATGGCCTTAACCACCAGCTCGGGCTGAAGAGAAGAAATACCAAGCTGTAATTTAACTTCTTTTCGATCAACATCAGGAGTAATTTGCAGACTGTCAATAAATACTTGGCTCACTGGCTCTAGCCAAACCGTTCCCCAGATACCAGTTACGGCGGTATACCAAATCCCCTGCGGATTTTGGACCTGTTTACCTCGGGGCTGGTAACCTTTATCCGTGGGATCCCACACGGCTACCAACAATTCTTGTTTGCCCTCCTTTACAGCCGGGGAAATATCAAATTGAAACGGGTCATAACCACCCCGGTGGGTACCCACTAACTGGCCATTAACCCAAACGCTTGTTTCCCAGTCAGAAGCTTCAAAATTGAGGAAGATCTTTTTCCCGCGCCAGTGAGCCGGCAGAGAGAAAAATCGTCGATACCAGACTTTTTGTTTTTCGGTTACCTTTTGGGCTATTCCCGAAAGGGCCGCTTCTACGGGAAAAGGCACCAATATTTTTCCTTGGAATTCCTGCGGTGGGCCTTCGTCCACGGGCAAAATGGCCACGTCCCACAAACCATTTAGATTAAGCCACTCTTTTCTTTTTTGTTGGGGCCGAGGATAAACGTTCCAAACTGTCGAAGGGGAAACTCTTTCCGCCCAGGGGGTGAATAACGGCCCAGCCGCGGGCTTCCAGGGGAGAGTTTCCTGCCTGGGGTGACAGGAGCTGCTAATAAGGATGACAAATAAAACCCCAAGCCAATATAGAGACCGTGATTTTTTGATCATTTTCCTCTTTCTCCTTAATTTGCTTAAACTCGCCTTAAGAAAGGCTTTCCTTCTGGCTTCATTTATACTTTCTATCATCCTCAATTGCTAAAAACAAGTCTTTCCTTCGGGGCGAAAGTATTTCCAAAACTGTGATGGCTTGGGTAATAGCCATCAGCTTGAATTATAAATATTGGCTAAGCAGAAAGAAATGAAGATCGACAAAATATTTCCTTCTAATTATTTTTCTGGTGTAGGGAAAAATGGTGACAGGCACTATATTAGCTTAGTTGTCTTGAGAATGCCATAGGCCAAAATAATTTGCCAGTCACCATTTTTCCATCACGGTTCTGGTAATGTTTGTCTTTAGGGCCACTGCTGAGGAGCAAACAGCACTATTTTCTAATGACCTAAGGCAAGAATAATCCAGAAGACAAGAGATGGCCTCCGATTTGACCTCGCTTTTTCCCTATGCCAATATATATTTCTTAGCACAAGAAAGCGAGGAGCTAGTTATGGTTTTTGGGTTTCTAAAGAGCGCCCATGATGCTCATACTCTGGGCTTAAACCATGTTGGCCAACTTATCCAGGAATGTGGTTATCAAGCGGTGATAGCCACTATGAAGGAAGCCAAGGCCCTTGATTTCATCGATCGTCCCGGTTCTTGGCCAATTTTAAGGGACTGGATAATTAGCCATAGAATCACCCATTTAGGGTTGAGTTATCGCCTTGACCCCCACCAGGGCCTGGAATTATTCCAACGCTTAATTTATTCCCTCGATCACGATCCCCTTCTTTCTTCATCCCGCGGGTCAAAAATAAAAAAGCTTTTTTTTGCTGGCTTACCTCCAGCCTGCGAACTGGTCAACAATAAATTTGGCCGCCGAGTCATAACTTTTCAGGGAGATGAATCCCCCCGGGAAACCCTGTTGCGCCTCGGAATTCCCGAGAGATTTATCCCCCGGGCGATTAAAGAAGGAGCCGTTTACGACGAAATACGCCTAGATTTTGGAACTAAATTAATCAACCAAGAAAAACATCTTAACCTTAAACCATTTCCATCATTGTCTTACCCTGAATTTGGGACTCGCCAAGATCATCTCCTTAAACGACTCGAAGCCGCACGCCAAGCCGGGCGGTTACCTCTTTTTCGGGCCCATGGGGGGCCTTACCTCCCTGAACGCGAGAAGGCTCTCTCTCTTTTTTCAGAATGGCTAAAAAAGCTGGCCTCTACTGGCTGGCTGGATATTGTTTCCATTGGTTCTTCTCAACTTAGTCAATCTCACTTCGGGCAACCATGGGACGATTTGCCCAACGGAGGGGGAGTCCCTTATAACAGCGAACTGGAATTGAAAGCTATTTGGGAAGATGCCCAACCCATGCTTGTTAGAGCCTACTCGGCCACCAATCGAATCCCCCAAGTCGCCCAAATCCTCGAAAAAAGCCTAAATATGGCCTGGCATGCCCTCTCCCTGTGGTGGTTCAACCAACTCGACGGACGCGGACCTCTCTCTCTTCGAGAAGGCCTGAGTCAACACTGGGAAACGATTAAGTACATCGCCTCGGTTAATAAACCTTATGAAGCAAATACACCTCACCATTTTGCTTTTCGAGGCAGCGACGATTTAACTTATGTGGTTTCTACTTACTTAGCTGCTAAAGCAGCCAAACAGCTTGGAGTCAAATATCTAGTTATTCAAAATATGCTCAATACTCCCCGCTCAACTTGGGGAGTAAGAGATTTAATTAAAGGCCGAACCCTTCTTCGCCTCCTCAAAGACTTAGCTGGTCCTGAATTCCGGCTCATCTACCAGCCTCGAGCTGGCATTGATTACTTTTCCCCCGACCTAACCAAAGCTCGAGCCCAATTAGCGGCGGTAACCGCCCTAATGCAGGACATGGAACCCAATAACCCCCATAGCCCCGAGATTATCCATGTTGTCAGCTACTCGGAAGCTCAATTTTTGGCCACGCCCGATATAATTAACGAAAGTATTCAAATTACCAGGGCTGCTCTCCAATCATACCCCCAATTTAGAGAAAGAGAAGGCCTCCGGGAATTTATCCTTCATCCCACAATCCAAGAACAAACCGAAGAATTCTACCTTGAAGCCCGCCGTTATATTGAAGAGATGGAAAAGACTATTCCCCGACTCTACAGTCCGGAAGGATTTTATAAAATCTTTGACCAGGGCTACTTTCCCGTGCCTTATTTATGGGGAAAAAGAGAAGTATTCAGGCGCGCCGTTAACTGGAATACTCGGCTCGTTGACGGGGGAATCTTCGTTGTTGATGAACGCGGACGCCCAATGAGCTTAGCCCAACGAATAGCCCGAATTAAATCAATTAGCTCTCTGACTGGCGATTAATTTTGGAAGGAATCGACCTTAGGCCCAAACGAAGGCCCCCAGTTCTCCAAGGTCAATCCTTACCTTATTTTTCCCTTAATACTCCAAAATAAAGAAGTATTTTATTTAAAATTTCAGGTTTTGTCCCCAAGGAAGGGGAAACAAAATCGAACGAAAGGCGAA
>DQWD01000357.1 GCA_011042725.1 Candidatus Aminicenantota bacterium
AACTTCTGAAGCCAGGGAAGATTTAACTGGTGGTAAAAGTAATTAACCATGTTAAGAGTTAAATCTGTTTGGCCTTCATCAGCACTTATTATAGTTCCTTACTAACTAGTCAGTTGGCTTTAAAATTTTAGGGAAAAGAAAAAAATTGACCAGAGCTATTTTGGCTATAATTTTTAACCGGATTGGATTCAACTAGAGGAGCAAAGACTTCTTTGGGGGATGATATTTTTTTGGCTGCTTTTAAAAATGGACTAGTTGCGCTTTGTCTGATTCGTCTTTCAAGCGAGCTCCTCTAACCCCGTTTGTCGAGATATTAATCATTGTCTGGAGAAGGGAGATGTCTTGGGCCGGGCCCGGAATTAATCCAGGATGAAAACTCGTCGTCCCCGAACTTCTAGCTTTCCTTCAAAGTAAAGCCTTACCGCTTCAGGATAAATCTTGTGTTCTTCTTTAAGGATTCGAGCGCTTAATTTTTCTTCTGTATCATCCTGTTTGACCGGAACCACGGCTTGGAGGATGATCGGTCCCATGTCTACTTCCGGGGTGACGAAATGAACAGTCGCCCCTGAATATCTTACTCCCCACTCCAATGCTTTTTTCTGGACATGAAGACCGGGAAAAGCAGGCAGGAGAGCGGGGTGGATGTTCATCATCCGATACATGAATTGTTGGCAAAAACCGGGAGTGAGAATTCTCATGTACCCGGCAAGACAAATAAGGTCAACTCCTCGTTTCTGGACTTCTTCAGCTGCTTGGGCATCATAAGCTTCGCGAGAGGGGAAATTTTTGGGATTAAGATAGAAAGTTTCCAATCCCCTTTCCCGGGCATGTTGGAGGCCTGGAGCATCTTTTTTGTTGGAAAAAACCAAGACGATATCGCCGTTAATCTTGCCGCTTTTAACTGCCTCATGAATGGCTAGAAAATTAGATCCTCGCCCAGAAAGAAAAACAGCGATTTTGCCTCTTTTCTTGGGGCTTCGAAAATATTCTTCCATTTTTACCTCTTCCCTAAAAAAAGATGATTAAGCCCAACCGCAGTGAAAAGCCACTTAAATCAATTGAAGCTGGTTGGACATGCCGAATATCAGCCGATAAAGGTTGAGCTGGGCTGACCATGTATCTGGCTTCCCAAAAGCCTGAATTAGGCTCTTGCTGCTCTAGATAATAGAGTTGGCCAGTTTTTCCTTCTTTGTCTTCACCGGAGAGATCGGCGAATTTTTCCCACCGGTAATTTCCCTCCACAAACAAGCTGACTTCTTTCATCCGAAAAATCATCCCCAGGATAATTTTAGTAGTGATCTCAGAGCCGTGGGCCGAGATTTCTTCCGGGTAACTAAAAGAAGGGTTCCCGGTAATTTTGATTCCTTCCCTTTGAGTGAAATTAATCCAAGTTAAGCCGCCACCGCCTCCTCCGTAAAGTTCCCAGCGATCAGAAAGTGGCCAGTGAACTAGAGCTTCCAAGCAAAGGGGGACCGTGGCTACTTTGAGCTGTTGAACAAAGAGAGATTCTCCAACCGGACGATTGATAATCACCTGGGCACCTTTTTCTCCGATGGCTCCATAAGTGTAACCTGAGCTTATTCCTAATGAAAGATAACGAAATAAATGCCACTGGATGGAAGCGCTGAAATCAACTTGTTGGTTGAAATCAGACTGGTTTGCCCCTTCCCAAGTCCAGGTTTTAACTGCTTCGGCTTGGCTTTGGAGGGCTTCTTGCCAAGAAGAGAGAAAATGGTTGAGATTACTTATCTTTGGCCAATGCTGGCCAATGGACAATTTGATGTTCACTGAGGAGCTGAGCAGGGGGAAGGGAAAGAAAAAGATGGTCAACACCACAGAGAAGAGAAGATTTCGAGGGAGAGTCTTAGTGATTATCCGGGTTGAAGACCTCAATTTTAGGATGACCGCCACTTTTTCACCTGGGCTTTAAATAGGTCACGATATCTTGAAGAAGGAAGGGATTGCTGATTTCCAGGCTTGATAAACTTGTTTGACGGGAAGGCTAATAAGAGATTCTGTCCCTTGCCAGATTTCCATTTTTTCTTCCTGAACCAGGCCAAGTTTAAGGAGGGGAACCTTTTTTTGAGCCGCTAATTCAAGGATAGCTGCTTCGTTCTGGGGTGAAATGCTTACCACCAGGCGTGATTGCCCTTCTCCGAAAAGGAAAACATCGGCTCTTATTCCCGCTGGTATTTCTCCCTTAAACCCGAGATACTGGGGACTGTGGAAGCAACTTTCGGCTAAACTTACCGCCAAGCCTCCTTCAGAGACGTCATGGGCGGATTGCAGGAGTTCCTGGTTGATGGCCTGACGGCAGAACTCTTGAACGTTATATTCCATATTCAAATCTAGTTGAGGAGTTGGGCCCACATCCTGACCCATGATTTCTCTTAGATATAAGCTGGCTCCCAATTCTTCACTAAGGGGACCAACTAGATAAATTATGTCCCCTTTATTTTTGAAGCCAGGCCGGGCTGCTTTACGGACATCATTAATGATCCCGACGACTCCAATTACCGGGGTAGGAAGGATTGGGTTGCCTTCTGTTTCATTGTAAAAACTGACATTTCCGCCAGTGATCGGCAGGTTGAAAAAACGGCATGCTTCTGCCAATCCTTCTACCACTTCTTTGAATTCCCACATGATTTCTGGTTTTTCTGGATTACCAAAATTTAAACAGTTGGTCACCCCTAATGGTTGAGCTCCAACACAAGCCAGGTTGCGACAGGCCTCAGCGAGGGCAATTTTTCCTCCTTCCCGGGGGTTGAAATAACAGAAGCTAGAGTTGCCATCCAAAGTGATGGCTAGGGCTCGCTGGGTTCCTTTTATCCTTAATACGGCTGCATCTGCTCCGGGCAGAAATGCAGTGTTGACCTGGACCATGTGATCGTACTGACGAAACACCCATTCTTTATCACCAATGGTGGGTGAAGAAAGCAATTGAAGAAATATTCTTTCCCAGTCGGAAGGGCAAGGAGGCAGAGTGGTTAAAGTCTTGGCTTGCCGATCAGAGGGCTCCTTCCAGGGGCGATGGTAAACTGGACAAAGGTTAACCACGGCTTCTACCGGGACATCAACGACTAGTTCTCCTTTAAACCAAACTTTTAAGAGTCCACCTTCGATCACTTGGCCGATAACTATGGCGTCAAGATCCCATTTGGCAAATATTTCGCGAACTTGGTTAACTTTATCTGGAGTAGTCACTAGGAGCATTCTCTCTTGTGATTCAGAAAGCATGATTTCATAGGGAGTCATTCCTTCTTCTCGCTGGGGAACCAGATCGAGATTGATCTCAATTCCAGTTCCTGATTTAGCCGCCATTTCCGTGGTCGAGCAGGTAAGCCCAGCGGCTCCCATATCTTGGATGCCCACGATGAGTCCTTTATGCATTGCTTCCAGACAGGCTTCGAGAAGAAGTTTTTCCTTAAAAGGGTCACCAACTTGGACATTTGGTCTTTTTTTCTCGAGATTCTCATCGAATTCAGCCGAAGCCATGGTTGCCCCATGAATGCCATCTCGGCCTGTTTTGGCTCCCACATAAAGCACCGGATTACCGGCTTGACCGGCCCGGGCATAAAAAATTTTGTCTTTTTGGGCAATTCCGAGACAAAAGACATTGACTAATGGATTGAGCGAGTAGCACGGGTGAAAATAAACTTCGCCCCCCACGGTGGGGACTCCGATGGAATTTCCATAACCAGAAATACCCGAGACAACTCCTTCCATGATGACTTTATTTTTAGGGTGATCCAAAGGGCCAAAGCGAAGTGAATCAAGGAGAGCAATGGGGCGAGCACCCATGGTGAAGATGTCTCTTAAGATTCCACCAACGCCGGTAGCTGCTCCCTGATAAGGCTCGATAAACGAGGGATGATTATGAGATTCAATTTTAAACACAGCTGCCAGATCATCTCCAAGGTCAACAATGCCAGCATTCTCACCTGGTCCTTGGATAACATGAGGACCAGTGGTGGGCAATTTTTGCAGATGAATCTTGGAGCTTTTATAACTGCAATGCTCTGACCACATTAACGAAAAAATACCCAGTTCAGTTAGATTAGGTTCGCGGCCGATAAGGTGAACGAGGCGTTGATATTCTTCCTCAGTTAAGTTGTGTTCCTCGAGGATTTTAGCGTCAATCACCTTCTGCTCCTTTATTGATAACTGTTAAGCTAGCCAAGATATTATTGATTCAAATATTAAACGCCCATCTTCACTGCCCAAGATAGACTCCGCAGCTCTTTCGGGATGGGGCATCATCCCCAGGACATTTCCTTGTTTATTCACCAGTCCAGCGATATTCTCCAAAGCGCCATTGATATTCGCTTCCGGAGTCAATTCCCCTTCGGGAGTTGAGTATTGAAAAACAATTTGGTTATTTCTTTTTATTTCGGCCAGTGTTTCGGGAGGCGCGTAATAATTGCCTTCATAATGAGCAATGGGAATT
>DQWD01000244.1 GCA_011042725.1 Candidatus Aminicenantota bacterium
CGGGGAGAGGAAGCCGCAAAATTTCTTCTAGAAAGGAGATTAAGGGCAAAGTGGTAACCCGATCTGATTATAAGAAAGATGAAGTTGAAATCTGTTTATCAGTTATGGTTGAACTTATGACTTTGCTGGGTCCATATCGAGATCACTTAGTTCTTGTTGGAGGATGGGTGCCTTACTTTTTATTTCCAGAAAAAAAACAAGAACATACTGGGAGCCTTGATATTGATATTGCACTTGATTTTAGAAATATATCTGATAATGCTTACCGAACTATCCTCCAACTTCTACAGGAACGGCAATATCAACAGGGTAAACAACCTTTTATTTTTTACCGCACTATTGAGAGAAAGCCAGGAGTAACAGTAACTGTGGAGATAGATCTTCTTGCTGGAGAATATGGAGGAACTGGCCGAACACACCGCACTCAACAAATTCAGGATGTCAGAGCAAGAAAAGCTAGAGGATGTGATTTGGTCTTTCAAAATAATGTGTCTATAAAATTACACGAAAGGATGCCCGATGGAGCTCAAAATGAAGTAACCATAAAAATTGCAAATGTTGTTCCTTTTCTTGTTATGAAGGGTATGGCCATTTGGGAGAGTTATAAAGAGAAACATGCTTACGACATTTATTTCACTATTCGTAATTATCCCGGGGGAATTTCAAGATTAGTAAGGGCCTTTAAACCATTTATATCTAACAAAATTGTTCGGGAAGGGCTAGCCAAAATAAGGGCAAAATTTCAAGATATAAATGCTGTAGGACCTGTTTGGGTTGCAAACTTTATGGAAATAGATGATGAAGAAGAAAAAGAACAAATTAAAAGAGACGCATTCGAATATGTTAAAGCTCTCTTGGACGCTCTAGCAATAGAAGCTTTTCAAGAGGAATCCTAATCATCATCAAACCCCCCTTCTTCTCCCCAATGACATTTCTTCCCACTTTTTAATTTAGGGAGAAAAATGATTGTTAAATATTATAGTTCTCAAGGCGGAATATTAATGCAGAGACGAAAATCACCAATCCTACTCTTACTTAAGCATCCGTAAGACCACTTGGGCGAATGGTTATTGACATACTGGAATTGGATATTATAGAGTGTCAGTAATTCTGACGCGCGAGGCTGATGTTGTTGTCCTTCCGGAGGGGAAAGCTTCCAACCTCACCTGGGTAAATCATTCCGTCCTCGCCTTAAATATTGTTAAGGAGGCGGAAAAGAAAAAAATAAATGACAACATCCTGAGGAATAAAAATGAAGAAACATCTCCGAAAAATCTTTCTTATCGGCCTTATCGGCCTCATTATTCTTCTGGGATTTGGCCTCGGCCTTAATACCCAGGCCCAATTCAAGAAATTATTGAAAAAAATCCCCAAAAGAATCCCGGGAATAAGTAAGATTCTAAAAAGCAAGCCACCTCTCTCCACCTCCCTTCGGGACGCTATTACTGAAATCACCTTTTTAGATGACTTCAACCCCCAAAATCCTCTGCCTTTAAATATTCTCGAGCGGACTGCGGAGGGTGCTTTCCTCCCTGAACTTAAAGGCGTTTTTAAATTTGAGTGTCAGAGCTACTGTTTATGCCCGGGAACCTATGGCCCCAGTGAAGAAAGAGGCGGCGAGGGGTATCTTTACGCTCCCCTAAAAGGCCCTTATGCCGAAATTATTCATAATACACTGAAGAGGTCATACGCTCATCCGGAAATCCCCCAGGAAGATATTCAGGTTCTGCTTTGGGCCATTATTTCCCGGACCAAAATCAGTGAGATGTCCAGGACCTCCCAGATAACAGTGGCTAAATTATTAACCAAAGAAGAGCTCTTCAGGCTAAATGGTGGAGCGTTGGGACTTGTGCCGGAGGAATTGCTGAACAGGGCTATATCCCAGCTGCCGCCTGCCCTCCAGAGGATATTAACCGCCGAGGCACAATTGAGAAGGATGCTCACCGAAGGGGAAGCTCTCTATTCAGAGTTAGAGCGGGTGGCTGTTCTTCGGGGAGACCCACCACCTCAGAAAGGAGACCGAGAAGTGCCCTGGGGTCGGTGGTCATTTCATCCCAACGGATACTTCATCAGGTATTTTCCACACGGTTACAGTCAAATGACCGTCGAGGTTTACCTGCCTGAAATCTTCTCTGTCCAACGCGACAAGAAAGGGCGGATAGTAGAGGTGGGAGATCTGGAAGGCAACCGCATCATAACCGAGTATAACGATGAGGTGGAGCCAATCAGCATCCCGGGCGAACCAGGCTTGAAAGCTTATCCCTTCCGGTCTATTCGCTTTGAACGTCTCCATCGGGAAGATCCGGAGAAAAAAATATATTTTGACTGGAATAATGTCGGCTGGACCCTTTTGGGGCTTCCCCAAGGGAGAGGGAGTATATCTTTTCCTACGCAACAATTTCCAGACATCAAGGAGCGCTATGACTGGAGTCTGAAGCAGAAAAAAGAATTAGCAAGAATAGCCCGGGCTATATCGGGAGAAAGTGCTTCTCGGAGGGTTTCTGAAGAAAGATTGACCAATCTCATGTCCCTGGCCCACTATTCGCTGGCCCTCCAGAAAGCTCTGGAAACGGCCTCTTCACCGGATAAAGAGTGGATCAGAAGCCACCTTGACCTTCCCCGCAAAGCCTGGATGGCTGAAATCAGCAATTGGGCAAAAGCTTATTCGGGGGAAGTGGGGAAGGCGGAAATAACAGATAGAAAGAAAGTTTTGGAGATGCAAGTTGGGGAGGGAGTGGCGAAGGATGATAAAGAATTAAGAGACTGGGGTAACGAAGACGAAGAGTTGGTTAGCAGAATTGCGGAGGCGGCGCCGCTGGTGGAGGAAGCATCTGCGGCAGAGCTAGTGCCACCGGTGGAGTTGGCACCGCCAGTAGTGAAAAAGGCGTCCGCGGTAGAAGTAACAGTGGCGGTAGAGACGCCGGCGATTAACGCTCTGGCGGCGGAAACGTCGGTTGCGTGGACGATGCCCAAGGGAAGCTCTGGGCTTCTAGACTATTCGCTGCAAAAAGGACCAAACACTGATTTTTACTCTTCTGTCCTAGCCTCCTCTCCTTTTGCCTCCCCTTCTCTGGGCATTTCAGCGGGCGGCTCAGGGGGTTCAAGCCCCATTGACCCCTCAGGCGGCGCCGCCCAACCTGGTGAACAAGGGAGACAGAGACTAGCTCCTTCCCCCCGTGAACCAGATGGCGATGACGAGGAGGGTGATTGTCAAGGACAAGTCGGCCTTGTGGTCGGAGATGTCACCGTCAACGGAGAACCTGTCTCTCCCGGCGATACAATCGGCAATATGAAGGGAGCTACCATTGAAACGGGCTCAAGAAGCCGGGTAAGGATTAAAATCAATGATAATATTTATCTGATGCTGGGCTCTAATACTTCTACCACCCTGAATGACCCTTGTGGCTCGTCTGATTTAGGATTCGGAGCAAAATTCATGGGGATGATCAGGGCTTTTATTGCTCGGCTGATGCCTGATAGCGGACCATATATTATCAGATCAAGAGGGGCCGCCAGTGGCGTTCGGGGGAAATGGCCTCTTTTTCCTCCCTCGGAGTTTGGGCGGATTCTCCTGGCCTCGAGGACACCTCCTTTAGTCAACTTCCCGGCCCTTGATAATAGACTAAAAGATAGACTGGAAATGCTTGAGGAAGATGAATTTCTTTCCCAGGAGCAGGCGCTGATAGAGCGAGCGGAGGTTGTTTTTTCGGCTGAAAACCGCTCCGATAACTATTTCTATATCAAAGTGTCAAAGGGTGTGGTTAAGCTGAAAGATTCAGCCGGCTACGTCAGAATAGTCAAAGCAGGTCAAGAATTCACCAAAAAATCTAAACCCTATTTCGACCCATCCGAGGTAAAAACAATCTGGATTATCGTGGAGTAACAAAGTCACCAAATTTGCCCGCTCCTTCCACAAAGCCCACTTCGGCTTCAAAACGCGGACGGCGCGGTAGAGTAATCTCAAACTCGCCCTCAATCCAACCGTTAGGCACCCATCTGGGATGCGTGGCCAATGCCCATCTATGAACTTGTCCATCTTCTAGCCGCCTGAACATATAAGAAATTTATATTTCAGTTCAATAAAATTTATAATTACAGCTTAGAAAGCGTAATAACTTTTCTTTTACCAGAATACTCAAAGTTATTGACCTTTATAATTTTTTCTTTTTTTCCTTGTTTCCAATAATGTTTTCTAAAAAAATGTACTTATTCAAAAACTCTCATATTGCTTTTTCTTTTTCCCAGGAGTAATCTAAAATTTAATTATATTAAAAATTATCCACAGGAGGACTTTATGAATCTAAAAAGTGGTCTATTCATAGGATTATGCCTGGCTATTGTCTTTCTATTTGCCTCTCCCCTCTCAGCTGAAGACAATTGTTCTAGTTTCCTAGTGACCAAGGGAGCTTCTCAAGATGGTTCAGTCATTATTACTTACAC
>DQWD01000216.1 GCA_011042725.1 Candidatus Aminicenantota bacterium
AATCAATGCCGTGCATAAAGGGGTCATAAAAATAATCCCGGTTGATCCGCCAGGCTTCATAAAAAATCTGCCGCCATTCAGCCTGAGGCTCAATGCGGACCTTTATCGAAGCCGTATTCAACTTCCCTTCACCTACTCTAAACTTCTTACCAGCCTCCACAATACCCCATTGATTCCGGGCCATATAAAGAATTTTTTTCCCGTTAGCCGAAATAATGAACCCTCTTATATTTTCAGCCAACACTTGGTCCTGCCGCTTTTTCAGATTAAAATAATGTAATTTGGTTCCGGGCTGATAAGGACCTCGGGCCGTGGCCGGAGCTTCTAAATAATAAATCTGACCCTCACCCCCGACTCTCAAATTAAAATAATTCCCTACAGGTAAAGGCAAGGCAAGAATACGGTGATTCAAACCGGCAAAGTCAATTCTGACCGCTCCTTTATTTTTACTGGAAGTAGTTTTGGCCGAACTAGGTTTTTCTTTTTTATCTTTCTTCTCTTTTTGAGCCAAAGGTTCTTCATCACTTTCCTTGGCTAGAGGAGAAGGCACATCTTTGGCTAAAACTGCCAGATAAATCGCCTTAGTCATTCGCATGTCTGCGTTGGACATAGCAAACCAATGTTTCACTGGGCCGGCATCAGTGGAAGCAAAAAAGTAGAGATACTTACCACTTGGGTCAAAAACCGGTTCACTTACTTCACTCAGGCCGTCGGTGATAGGATAAGACTTGTCTTCTTCCAAAGAGTAAACATAGACTTTCTGAATATAGGCTTTGGTGTTAAGAGTATAAGCAATCCAGCGGGAATCTGGTGACCAGACTCCTCTTATAGTTTTCAGACCGGCTGGGCCATATAAATATTCCGAGGCAATCTTTTTGACCCGGCCGGTGGCCAGATCAATCCAGAACAAACTCCAGGAATTGTCGGTAAAAGTAATCTTCTGACTATCAGGAGACCAGACAGGGGAATCATAAAAACCGGCCCCGGGTAAAGCAAATGATTGGGGTGAACCCTGGCCCTTCTGGTCAATCACATAAAGCTTATATTCCCCGGAAGCATCAGAGAAATAAGCGATTTTAGAACCATCTGGTGACCAGACTGGAAAGCGATCATGCGCTCCTGGGGAATTGGTTAAATTGCGAAAATCACCTTTTTTAGCTGGAACAGTAATAATTTCACCCCGAAAACCAAAGACCGCTCTGGCTCCGGAAGGAGACAGGTCACCACTGCGGATATATTTCTCGCCCTGGACATAGCGGGGACGAAGTTCTAATAAATCCGCCGCTACACCAATGGTCAATCGTTCCGCTTTTCTCGTGTCTGGATTAAAAAGAAATAGGTGACCGGCTCTTTCAAAAACAATCCGTCCGGCTCCAGCCGAAGCACTAAGTACCGGAAAATCATCATAATGAGTCAATTGGGTAATCTTCCCGGTGGTGGTTTCATAGACAAAAAGATTGAATTCGCCAGCTCGATCGGAACGGAAGTAAATCTTATCGCCAACCCACATAGGATCGGTATCGTTGCAGCGACCTTCGGGCTGAGGAATTTTTTCCACTGAGAGATCGCTTAAGCGAATTATCCAAATGGTGGAAACTGTACCTCCTCGATAATGTTTCCACTGATGAAACGCTTCCCGTAAAGGCACGTAAGCTATTTTCTGTCCGTCCGGTGAAAAAGTAGCTTTGAAAACATAAGGCAGAGGCAGCTCTTCGGGCATTCCTCCCGAGAGAGGGACAGCAAATAATTTATTATGAGCTCTGGTAAATGAATTCCTGGTAGAAATAAAGATAACTTTCTGACCGTCTGGAGTAAAACCACGGACTATATCTGCTCCGGGATGCCAGGTTAAACGGCGGGGAAGGCCACCTTCAGCCGGAACCAGATACACATCAACGTTCCCATCATATTCACCGCTGAAAGCTACCCAGCGTCCATCCGGTGAAAACACCGGCACTGATTCAATTCCGGGATGGGAAGTCAAACGGCGAACATTGTGGCCTTGCCAATCACATATCCAAAGGTCATTGGCGTAAACAAAAGCAATTTTTCCTTGAGTAATAGTTGGTTGAGCCATCATCTTGGTATCATGAACGTTAATCCCAGCCAGGGGCAGCACCAATAACACAATTAAACCGAAACAACTAAATATCCATCGCCCACGCTGTTTCATGAGTTAACCTCCTTTTTTATTACCTGGATAGTCAGACCAGGTCTTATATTTTTATATTTTTATTTTTGCCTGATTATATTTGGTTAAAATCTCCTTCATCGCTATATCATCTACAGGTTTGGTTAATATCCCCAGCGGCTGAAGAGATCGGAGGCGAGTTTCAATGGTTTCATCTGTATATCCAGTCAAAAAGACAATAGCCACTTGATGTTTCTCCTTCAGCTGCTCAGCTACAGTTAAACCATCAACCTCTCCTGGAAGACCAATATCCAGCAAAATAATATCAGGGGAAGTCCTTTCAGCTACCTTTAAGGCCTCTTCTCCCGAATAGACCAGGCCACAGACTTCATAACCCATTTCTTTAACTAAACTGGCTATATCTAAAGCCACAATACTTTCGTCTTCGACTATTAAAATTTTAAATTTCACGCTACTCCTTTAAAAAAAATAAAAAACACCAAAATATTACCCCTCCTTCTAATAAAACTTAATTAAACCTGAATAATTCATAAAAAAAGCTGTTTCCTTTCATAACGTATTGATATATAATACGTTAGGACAAAAAAGAAAAGGAAACAGCCATGAAAGATTGTACCAAACAATTGCTCCTTTTTAAAGGTATTTCTGGAAAAAAAATTGAAGCTGATTTCAACGGCGGAGAGGTCAGCTCCGATGCTGGAGTGCTTTTCCTGCGGGAGGTTGAAGAGCGGATAGGTTTGATCAGTAAAATGGCTGATTCCTTGAGAGACCGGCGTCATCCCGGTTATGTCAAACACCAGCTTCTCGAGCTTTTCCGGCAGAGGATTTTCCAGATTGCCTGCGGTTATGAGGATGGCAACGACAGTAATGAGCTGCGAGAAGACCCAATAATGAAAATAGCCTGCGAAAGGCTGCCTGAGGAAGAGCCTTTGGCCAGTCAGCCGACCATTAGCCGGTTTGAGAACAGTCTTTCCTGGACAGATCTTTACCGGATAGCCCAGGTGTTTTTGGATATTTTTATTGAATCGTATGAGGAACCTCCAGAAGCGATCATTCTGGATATAGATGATACCGATGATCGGACCTATGGCCATCAGCAGTTGAGTCTTTTCAATGCCTATCATGGTGACTACTGCTATCTGCCCATCCACATCTATGAAGGGCAAAGCGGCCGACTGATAACCACCGTGTTGCGGCCGGGAAAGCGCCCTACAGGCAGGCAGATCGTCTCTATCCTCAAACGAGTGGTTAAGAGAATCAGACAAGCTTGGCCTGAGGTCGGCCTCATGTTGCGTGGAGATGCCTATTACTCTTGTCCTGAGGTTTTTGACTTTTGTGAGGAAAACGACATGAAATATGTTCTGGGGTTTAAGCCTCTCTCGCCTCTTCTCAGACAAGTCAAGCCCCTTCTCCAGGAGACGGCCCTGAGGTTTAAGCAGGAGAAGCAACCTGTGAGAACGTTCATCGAGACTCTCTATAAAGCCCAGTCCTGGAAGAAGGCCCGCCGAGTCATCGCCAAGGTCGAGGCCAACGCTGTCGGGGTGAACACCCGTTTTATCATCACTAACCTGGAGCACTGGAACCGCCGCTTCATCTATCAGACGGTCTATTCCGGTCGGGGGACGATGGAACTTATGATCAAGGAACACAAGAATCATCTGCTGTCTGACCGTACTTCTTGCCCCAGCTTTTCGGCCAACCAGTTTCGGCTTTTTCTCCATTCGGCCGCCTATGTGCTTCTCCATACTTTCCGAGCCCTGCATTTAAAAGGAACAGTGTGGAGCTCGGCCCAGTTCAATACCATACGTCTGAAAATCATTAAAATCGGGGCTCGGATAAGACAACTCTCGCGGAAAATCAGGATTCATCTGCCCACCTCTTTTCCCTGGAAAGGAGAACTACAGAAAATCTGGCTCTCCTGCTGTGGAGCAGGATATACGTAATAACTAGGGGAAAAGTTATTTACCAGAGAATATGTAAAAACCACAGGAAAAAGTCTGTCTTTATGAGGAAAAATCATCATAATTATGCAAAACACATTACTTTCAGGCCAGCCTTAACATCAAATCCACTCATATGTTTTGTTTTTTGGCTGCTCTTGAATCAAAATTTTTTCCCTTTCACAATTTATGAATAAATCAGGTTTATTATTTATTAATTGGTTCTCACCTAGTTTTTATTTATAATAAACAAGATGGAAGTTTCTAGAAGTATCAATCTTTCCCTAGGAATAATTGTCATCTTTTTAGGGGGGGTTGTCCTCCGG
>DQWD01000173.1 GCA_011042725.1 Candidatus Aminicenantota bacterium
AAGTTTTCTTTAGTTTGCATGGGCTTTTCCTCCTTTCTTTTTTTAAATTCATTTGTTATTAGGAGGATAAGCCCTAATAATTTTAATTGCAAGTGATTTTACACACAGCCTGGGACGGCACCTTGCCCTATTTTTGGGGGTTCCATTTACCACGAAACTTCAAAGCATGACTCAAGGTACGATCTTGCCGTGGAACATACTGAGAGAGGTTTTGTTGTTCTTACCTTTAATTATAGTTATCTGGCAGGATCGTGGACGTAAACTTTCTACATTGCCTGGTCGAGTTGCCATCATTATATTGTTATGCTTTTCTATAGTCCAGGCAATCCGTGCTCCAACAATTGTTTCGGGAATTTATGGAGCGAGAGCGCAATTGCATTTTATTGCTTTATACATATTTGGTTATCTTTGGCGAGTAGATGTTGTTTATCTCCGGCGGTTGATTTGGATAAGTACTCTATCTCTTTTGGGTGTTATAGTGGGTATCATTTATTCTAACCTAGTTAGTGCATCGGTTTATGAGAGTAGCGAATATATAAAGTGGGCCACTGCCGTGTATGGTAAAGAACATATCATAGGCATAAGTTATCCGTCCTGTGCAGTCGTTTTGGTTGTACTTGGCGGTCTAAGTGGAGCACTCTTTTTATGGGGAAAGGGTAAGATTCACAGACTGGGTTTAATATTTTTTGGAGGATGTTTATTGGGTTCAATTCTCACGATTAATCGAGGAGGCATCTTAGGTTTTATGATGAGTTTCATTTTTACTATGCTTATAACTTGGCGCTTATTTAAGCGATCAAAAGTTTTTACTTCGAGGGTAGCTCTGGCTTCAGTAGCTATAATCATCATTTTGATTGTAGCATCATTTGAAATGCCTGGTTACTATAAATGGGCGTTAACTACTTTTGACGCATGGAAAAGAGCACGTGTAGCCGGCCCGGAAGCAGTTAGGAATGCCAGCCTTCAACAGATTTTATTTGGTGACGGAATCGGTGTTTGGGGAGGGAGGGGTTATACGAAATATTCTCAAGGCGTTTTCGAAAGTAAGTGGGTTGATAATGTATATGTTGAGTTACTTCTGTGTGGCGGGATTTTTCTTCCTTTTCTTCATCTCTGTGTCATACTTACAATTTGTAAGCGATTGATTCAAAGATCTACAATTCTTCGTTCCAATGGCGTTATTGATTGTTTGGACGGAGGGTTAGTTTCGAGTGTTCTAGGTTTATGGTGCGTTATCTTGCTTATAGCATGGGGAGGACCAGGCTGGTTTGATTATCCTGGCGCGATGTTCATTTGGTTGTTTTCGGGTATCACACTTAGGCGTTTAGAAAAGGTTGTGGCCTTCAAGTCTACCTGATTACATAGATTGTTCAAGGTAATTTATGTTTTTTACTCTTCCTTATAAGTTTTCTGGAGGAAGGGACTCACTTAGCAAATTTCTCTTGGAAGAAAAAATTTTTCCTAAATGAGATATAGCGAATAAAGCTCATGTACAAGTTAAAATATAAGAAGATCTCAAAGCTGAAGCAAATCCTTCTACAAGAACCAATTATTTACTCTATTAATGCACGGTGGAAAGGATGGTCTCAGTTCCGGCGTTTTCAGCAAGAACAAATTTTTTATGAAGAGCGTGCAAGAAAACAAGGTTTTCTATCTTATTTTAGGAATGCTAAATGGATTCAAGAGAAATTATATGAACGTATAAAAACCCGGAGAGCCAATGTAACCTCTAAAGTAAAAGGTGCCTTGCATATTTTTTTGGCGTATTATGTGAGCAACTGGGAGGCTATATTGCCAGAGATTCTCAAACTCTTTGGTAGGGTCACTGAATTTAACTGGAGAAAGCAAGGTTTTGACGATCGTTCTCCTTACTGGCTAGACTACAGGGATCGTATGAACGAAGCTATGCTCGCTGCTTTCTTCGATGCCCATAAGCTACAGCCAGTAGATGCAGTTGTGGGGTACCTTTCTGGATATAATGCTGATCCTAGGATACTTAGAAAAATGGGGGAATCTGGAGCGGTTATTTTCAATTTTTGCTGGGATGACAAACTAGGATTTAAAGGTAAGATACTTGGTGGACGATGGACAGGTCCAGCAGCTTTAGCTCCTGTAGTGGATTTGAATCTTACGAACGCTCCTGATTCTGTTATAAAATATATAGTAGAAGGAGGCTTGGCTATGTTCTGGCCTGAAGCAGCTCATCCCGATATTCATAAGCCTTATAATGTTCCTTTTGAATTTGATGTAACCTTTGTTGGGGGAAAATATGGTTGGCGACCATGGTTTATTAGCAGGCTTCAAAAAATGGGAATAAATGTAGTAACATTTGGGCCGGGGTGGGAAAATGGTTCTTTATCTAATGAAGAGATGGTTAAACTTTATTCCCGTAGCCGAATTAACCTAGGATTCGCTGGAGTTGGGTACTCGAAGAAGCTAATGTGTCTTAAAGGTCGAGATTTTGAAGTGCCTATGAGCGGAGGTTTATACCTCACCCAGGACAACCCGGAGCTATCCCTTGTTTATGAAGTAGGGAAAGAGATTGTGACTTATAAGGATGCCAAGGATTGTGCACAGAAGATTAAATACCTTCTTGACCATCCAGAAGAGGCAGAAAAAATTCGCAAAGCAGGCCGCGAGAGGGCACTGAAAGACCATACTTGGGAGAAACGCTTTGAGCAGATTTTTAAAATGGCTGGGTTGATCAAATAAAAAGGAAAATGATGATTGATTATAGAAGCAAGCTTTATGAAAAATATGCCTCTCTTGTTCAGGAAGCTCCGTCGGTTTTCGATGCAAAGGCGGCTCAGCGTTGGGGATATGCCTATGACCGGTTCCTTAAAGACTGGCTGCCCCAAAGAAAAGACGCGGCCATATTAGAAGTAGGTTGCGGATGGGGACGATTACTTCATTTTTTCAAAACAAGAGGTTATGTCAATCTTCGAGGTGTGGATATCAGTCCTGAGCAGGTTAAACTTGCAAGGCAGGTGATAGATAATGTTACTGAGAGGAACGCCATAGAGTACTTGGACAGCCATCCTCACTCCTTTGACCTTATTATTGGTCTGGATATTATTGAGCATTTTAGAAAAGACGAGGTGCTTCATTTTTTGGAGGCTTGTTACAAGGCTTTGAGATCTGGAGGACGTTTGATACTCCAGACGCCCAATGCAGAAAGTCCATGGGGGATGAAAATCAGATATGGTGATTTTACGCATGAGCTGGCCTTTAACCCTGGCGGTTTAAAAAAGCTTCTGGAAATATGTGGGTTTGTGAAAATTGAGCCGAGACAAGCGGGGCCTGTAGTACATGGCATTTTATCCTTGGGTAGATATTTAATCTGGAAGGTTATTTGGACAGGCCTTGCCCTATGGAATCTTGCTGAAACTGGAAGTATAGGAAGCGGGATTTACACCCGTGTGTTTCTTATTTCAGGGATTAAGGGAGACTAAGTAAAACATGCGGATTCTTTATGTAGGGCCGCTATGGTATGGTTGCACATGCCATCAGCGTATGGAGGCAATGAAGGATTTGGGGCATGAGGTGGTGCCTGTAGATACCGAACCGGAGGAGGTTCGGAATAGACAAAAGCGTCTCTTTCAAAGAGTGAGACGCAAGCTGCTGGGCCCTCCAGATTTGGCTGGGGCAAACCAGCGTATTTGCCAGTTGATAAAGGAAGGTTCCTTTGATATATTATGGCTAGATAAGGCATTGACCATAAAACATGAAACACTGAAAATTGTGCGGCAGATAAGCGCCAACACAATTATTGTAGGTTATTCTCCTGATGACATGGCGGCAAAGCATAATCAATCAAAATGTTTTTTAAAAAGTCTCCCTTTATACGACATTTATTTTACAACCAAAAGTTATGGAGTCAAAGAGCTAGAAGCTATGGGAGTACCACGTGTTATCTTTATAGGTAATGCGTACGATCCGCTGACACATCGTCCTGTTCAGGTTTCGGAGGAAGAAAGAAAAAAGTTAGGTGGACCTGTAGGATTTATTGGCGATTACGAAATCAAACGGGCACAATCGATGTTTTTTCTAGCACAGCATGGTATTCCGGTTCGTATTTGGGGACCTAATTGGAATAGGAAATGTCGGTTGAGGCATCCTAATATGAAAATTGAGGGCAAACCACTTTGGGGAGATGACTACGCAAAAGCCATTTGTTCTTTTGACATTAATTTGCATTTTTTGCGGAGAATAAATAGGGATTTGCAAACAACCAGGAGCATTGAAATTCCTGCTTGTGGTGCATTTATGTTGGCAGAGAGAACAGATGAGCATTTGAAACTTTTTGAAGAAGGCAAAGAGGCGGAGTTCTTTTCTACTAAGAAAGAATTGCTTGAAAAGGTAAGATATTATCTAGAACATGAAGAAGAACGTAAACACATTGCTCGTGCCGGC
>DQWD01000223.1 GCA_011042725.1 Candidatus Aminicenantota bacterium
ATCGCCATTTAGACTATCCCCATTTTCACTTATAAACTCACCGTTAATTAATACCTGGAAAATGTCACCAGCTTTAGCTTTATCGGGCAGAAGAGCGATGACTTCGTTTTTCCTGAATTTAGCAATTAGATGAGAGTCATTAATTTTCGTCCAGGCAGGGGCGACTTCTTCTTCTGAAGTGAAGCTTCCATCTTCACTTTGAATGGACAGCGTAATTGATTCCGGGTCGATTGTCGTCGCTTGTTCACCGATAAAGCGAACCGTAACCAGCCCGGAGGAGTATACCCAGTTAAGATTCCATGAATCGGGCGTGACCTGAATATGGAGCTCTTGACTGGGGCGTTTGCTTTGATCGTCATCACCATCTCCGTCGCCTTCTCCATCGGAATCGGAAGAGGAAGGTGTTGAGGTGCTGGGATTAGAGAAGGTTTTTGGTTTTTTCTTTTCGTGGAAGAATTTGCGAAGCGGACGGATAGAAGCGCTATCGAGCTCAAATGGAGGCTGAATGCCGGGCGAAAGGGATCCCTTTACGTTTCCTTTGAAAGATCCCTTAATTGTGCCTTTACCTTTGGCTTTGGACATGGCCTTGGACTTGGCCTGAGGCAGGCTATTATCTTTTGGGTTATTAGTTGCTATCTTCTCCACTTGCGGCTCAATTATGTTAGTGTTGGCGTTGGGCTGATAAACAGAGGATGGGGTTGAAGTTGGTTTTTTAACGGGCGTAAATTCATCTTGGGTTTGAGTTGAAGTGGACGATGTTTGGGTGGCGTTAGTGTTAGTGGTTGTATTAGTGGTTGAAGTTATTTCTGGCTCCGGTCCTAAGGGATTGCTAACTTTCTGACAGGCAGGACTGAAGAAGAGGAGAGCCAGCAGAGCAACCATCCCCAAGCCAAGATAAATTATTTTTAAGCGATTCTTTTTCATTTTATCCTCCTTGTTAACCTCCATGCCCCATTTTTATTATCTAAAATGTTTCAATTTTTAATTATGAAAAATTAAGCAAATTTTGTAATCTATTTTTAATTATAACATTATGCCTATTGCATGATGACTTTACTTTTAGTCATCATTTTGCTTGCTTTCTAATCCTTAGAATCATTTAGTCTGAAACTCTGATGTTCTGTAGCTCTGATAAGTCTGCAGGTCTGATGAACGGTGGCTCTGATGGGTCTGTAGATCTGATGAATGGTGGCTCTAACGGTGGCTCTGATGAGTCAGTAGGTATGAAGTACGGTAGCTCTGATGAGTCTGTAAGTCTGATGTTCTGATATTCTGGTATTCTAATGATTTTCATTTTTCGCTCGTCCGCTTATTCATTTTCCACCTAATATTTAGTCGCCATTTTCTCTGTCTAATTGAAAAGTAAGACAACTATCCTTAATTGTCAACTTAGAAAAACGGGAAAAAAATAAGGTGAATATGTATTGCGTCCCCAGTTTTTGATATTATAAATTTTTAGGAAAATAGTTATCAAAAGGAGTAATGAGATGTTAGAGTCATATTTTAAACATGCTCAAGAACGGGAAAAGCTGGGGATTCCACCCTTGCCTCTTACCCCGGAATGGACGGCCGAACTCTGCCGCCTTCTAGAGAACCCGCCTGCCGGAAAGGAGGAGGTTCTTATTGACTTGCTTAAAAATCGTGTTTCTCCCGGCGTTGATCCGTCGGCCAAAGTAAAGGCAGAATGGTTGACAAAAATAGCCAAAGAAGAGATAACGTCTCCAGTTATTTTTCCCCAAGATGCGGTCAACATCCTGGGAACAATGCTAGGCGGCTATAATGTTGAACCGCTGATTAATTTTCTTAGCTCGCCTGATAACGATATTCGCCAGGCGGCCATTGAGGCCCTCTCTCACACCATCTTAGTCTATGGAGCTTATGATAAAGTTAAAGAGCTAGCCTTAAGTAAGATTACAACTCCAGCCACCTCCACAGCTACCTCCACAGCCGCCGAGGCAGCCGCCGCCGTGCTTCGTGCTTGGGCTGAAGGCAAGTGGTTTTTGGACCGGCCTCCCTTCCCCGAGAAACTAACCTGTAAAGTTTTCCGCGTTGACGGCGAAGTAAATACTGATGATCTTTCCCCGGCCAAGCATGCCTGGAGTCGGCCCGACATCCCGCTTCATGCCCTCTCGATGGGAGAGACTCGATTTCCAGGAGGCATTGACACTATTCGCCAATTCCGCGAAGAAGGCTTTAAGGTGGCCTTTGTGGCCGATGTTGTTGGCACCGGTTCTTCCCGGAAGTCAGCTACCAACTCCCTCCTTTGGCACATCGGCGATGATATTCCCGGCATCCCCAACAAGAGAAGGGGAGGGGTGGTAATTGGTGGTTTAATTGCCCCCATTTTCTTTAACACGGTCGAGGACTCCGGGGGCTTGCCTCTTATGGCCGATGTTTCTCGTCTCCGGATGGGTGACGTCATCACCATTGATTTTAAACGCCAGGTGATTGAGAGTGAAGCAGGTGAAGTTTTAGCCGAGTTTAATCTAAAACCGCCAACTCTACCTGATGAATTTCGCTCTGGTGGCCGC
Source organism: Candidatus Aminicenantota bacterium (assembly GCA_011042725.1). Classification (GTDB taxonomy): domain Bacteria; phylum Acidobacteriota; class Aminicenantia; order Aminicenantales; family Aminicenantaceae; genus JdFR-80. The sequence continues at coordinate 2,532 of DQWD01000223.1, forward strand.
CTTTATCTTATTATCGGTCGAAATCTTACGGCGAAAGCGAGACAAGATTTAAATCTTCCCGAAACCGACCTATTCACTACGGTGGAATGGCCACAGCCCAAGGAGGGGCAAGGTTATTCGCTGGCCCAAAAAATCGTGGGACGTGCTTGTGGCGTGGAGGGAGTGCTGCCTGGAACTGCTTGTGAGCCAAAAATGACTACTGTCGGCTCCCAGGATACCACCGGGCCAATGACCGCCGACGAGCTTAAAGAGTTGGCCTGCCTGGAATTTCAAAGCGAACTTTTTATGCAATCCTTCTGTCACACGGCCGCTTATCCTAAGCCAGCCGATGTAAGTATGCATCAGTCGCTGGCTCAATTCGTTATTGAACGCAAAGGTGTTGCCCTGCGCCCCGGAGATGGCGTCATTCATTCTTGGTTAAATCGGATGATTATCCCGGATACCATGGGAACGGCTGGTGATTCTCATACCCGCTTTCCGGTCGGGCTTAGTTTCCCGGCGGGTTCAGGGTTAGTGGCTTTTGCCGGCACCTTGGGATTTATGCCTCTTGATATGCCCGAGTCGGTGCTGGTTCGTTTTCGGGGAGAGCTTCGACCCGGTATCACTCTGCGTGATGTAGTTAACGCCATTCCCTATTTTGCCATTAAGGCTGGTCTGCTAACGGTAGCTAAGGAAGGAAAGAAGAATGTTTTTAATGGCCGGCTGATTGAGATGGAAGGATTACCTGATTTAACCGTGGAACAGGCCTTTGAGTTGACTGATGCCACGGCGGAACGCTCAGCAGCCGGCGGAACGATTGCTCTTTCTGAGGAAACAGTGGCTCAGTTTCTACGCAGTAACGCGGCCTTGCTGCGAAAAATGATTGAGGCTGGCTACCAGGATGCTGGAGCTTTGAAGCGCCGTATCGAGGCCATGGAAGCTTGGCTGGCTAATCCCCAACTTCTTCGCCGGGATGAGAACGCCGAGTTTGCGGCCGTGCTGGATATTAATCTTGATGAAATTAAGGAGCCCATCCTGGCTTGTCCCAATGACCCTGATGATGTGCGCCTTCTCTCTGAGGTGGCCGGCGATAAGATTGATGAGATTTTCATTGGCTCTTGTATGACCAACATCGGCCATTTCCGGGCTGCCGGTAAGATATTTGAAGGCGCTGGCTATTTAGCCACGAGAGTCTGGTTAACCCCTCCCACCAAGATGGATCGTGCTCAATTAATGAAAGAAGGATACTACTCAATTTATGCCAGTGTCGGGGCGCGGACGGAAATTCCTGGCTGTTCATTGTGCATGGGGAATCAAGCCAGGGTGCGACCGGGAGCTACAATTATTTCAACTTCCACGCGAAATTTTGATAACCGCATGGGTGATGGAGCGCAAGTTTACCTGGGCTCGGCGGAAGTGGCGGCCGTGGCCGGCCTCCTGGGAAGATTACCCACCCCTCAGGAATATTTTAAGGTGATGGAAGAAAAGGTGCTGCCGAAGAAAGACGAAATTTACCGCTATTTACAATTTGACGCCCTCCCCGATTTTACCATGGACTACTTGCGAGATTAGAATATATAAAATCATTCGTGTCCCAACGTTTATTAAGCGGAAAAAATTGTGTTGATATTGTTGAAGTTACACGAGGAAGCATTTTCAAAACCGTGATGAGAATATGGTGGCTGGTACCTTATTTTGGCCGGTGGCATTTTCAAGAAAACGGGCTAAGATAGTGCCTATCACCATTTTTCCCAGCCCAAGAAAAAATGAGAAAGAAATATTTTGTTGGCCTCCATTTCTTTCTTCTCCGCTAATATTTATAATTCAAGCTAATGGCTATTTGCCAAGCTATCACGGTTTTGGAAATGCTTACGTTACAAGAT
>DQWD01000229.1 GCA_011042725.1 Candidatus Aminicenantota bacterium
AGATGGTCAACTAGGAACGGACTTGGCCACTTATTTCCAAGAAAATAATATTTCTTTTTACCCTCTTTATTATCCCCAATTCGATATTACCCAGCCCGAGAAAGCAAGGCGGCAACTAGCATCTTTGAAGCCAAAAGTTGTCATTAATACGGCGGCTTATCATCGGGTTGATGAATGCGAGGATTACCCGGAGAAAGCATTCTTGGTTAATTCTTTAGCCGTTCGCCATTTAGCCCTTATTTGTGGTGAACTGGAAAGTTCTTTGGTTCATTTCAGTACCGATTATGTTTTTGATGGGCAGAAAAAAAAACCCTATGTCGAGGAAGATTGCCCGAGGCCTCTTTCGGTTTATGCCGCCTCCAAGTTAGCGGGTGAGTATTTTGTGCAAGCTTTCCTGGAGCGTTATTTTCTTATCCGGACCTGTGGTTTGTATGGAGTGGCTGGCTGCTGGGGAAAAGGTACAAACTTTGTGGAAACCATGATTAAACTGGCCCGGGAAGGGCGAGCAATTAAAGTGGTTAACGATCAAAAGGTAACGCCCACTTCAACGCGGGAATTAGCCGAGAAAATCGCTGAGCTTTTAAAGATTAATGCTTATGGACTATATCATCTTACTAATGAGGGACAATGCACTTGGTTTGAATTTGCCCAGAAAATTTTCGAATATTTGAATCTGAAACCAGAGTTAATTCCGGTCTCGAGCCAAGAGTTTGGGGCCAAAGCTCGACGTCCCCCATATTCAGTTCTCGAGAACAAGAAGGCTAAAGCCCTGGGATTAACCTCTTTTTCACCTTGGGAGGAAGCTCTAAAAGATTATCTCCAAAGGAAAAGTTATTTAGCGGGCGATAAAAGATAAAAGTTTCTGATATATCTCCGGAGGGAGGGAAGCAAGCTTAAGTTTTTTATCGGTGACCACATGAACTGTTTCTCCGTAAGCATGAAGGGTAGTTCGATCCTCAGAGAAAAGTTGATAAGCAAAAATTAGTTTACGAGGCGAAATTTCTTTGAGAGCGACCTTAATCCAGAAACAATCATCATAGGTTAAGGCTCGACGATATCGACAGGAGGCAGCCACTACCACCAGGAAAAAGCCCTGCTCCTCGATTTCTTTATAGGTTATTCCTGCTTGGCGACAAAACTCGGTGCGTCCAATTTCAAACCAGTCAAGATAAACACGATTATGGGCAACTCCCATGCGGTCGACTTCGGAATAACGAACGCGTAAATTTATTTCGACTGATTTAGAAGCGCAAGGTTTTTCCTGGTCAATCAAAGATTTTGCTGAGTTTGGCCAATTCTTCGTGGTAATATTTCCGGAATAAGATTTCCCACTCGCGGCTTCCTTCTTTGATGCCCTTTTTTTGGGATTGGATTTTATTAATTGCTTTTTGTTCCAATTGTTCATAGAGGCTCAGTTCCTTCTCGATACTTCTCACGATGGAGAGTCGAATTTCATTAGGTTCATCTAGAAATTCGACATCGTCATCTTTAAACATAAGATTAAGAATTTCGCGCGATAAATAATTTATTTTTTCCCGAGACAAACGTACACTCACAGGACAATATTCCTTTCTTTGGCTAATTTGGTTTTAATCATTCTAAACATAGTTTGATATTCAATATTTTCCTTGCGGATTTTTTCAATGTGCTTATTAAGAATCTCTCTTACTTCTTGGTCCAGCTCGTCTTCTTTTTGGAATTCGTTATAAATTAATTGAGCCACTTGCTCAATAAGATTAATCTTATCATCGGCTATGATTTTTTCTTCTTTAAGTAAATTACGCACAATGAAAAAAGCTAAGTGTTCGATCTGCATTTTATTGAGTCTCATAGTATAATAAAATACATCAGAAGCGATTAAATTTCAAGAAATAAGATAGTTTATGAAAATAGATTATTTCAAATGCAGCCGGCTAATTAGATCTTAGAGGCTTAGAACTCGGTAGTTGGGATTAATTATTTTTCTTTAGCTGAAAGATAGAGATTATAAATAAACCCACCTAAGCAAATACCAAAAGCAAAACACATAAAAATTAACGATTTCGAGCTCATTTTTGCTCCCGATCTTTAATTACATCTAAATAATGGTGAAAACAAGAGAAAATTCTATTATATTTCCAGCAAAATAAAAAGTTATTTTTTTGAGAGGTCATTGACTTTTGAGGACTAAAAAGGCGTGAAAGGATTTGGATTCAGGGTTATATTTAACCAGGCCGAGAAGTTGGCCCTCGAGGTTAAAGGCTCGGTAAACGTGGGACATTTTAGTTGGAGGAGAAGGTTGGTGAAAGGAGAAGGTTTCTTCAGCGGGGAAGATTTTGACAATTCTTTTTTCGTGAACAATATTTCCCCGGCTTAATAAGGCTGCTTCCTGTTGATTGACAATGATTTTTGGAAAAAAAGGAAGCAGTTTTTCCAGGGGAATTACGAATTTCTCGAATTCTTGATGTCTGGCTAAATCAGTAACTTCATCTAAGGAAAAACTTTGACTAAGCTTGAGATGACCAATTTTGGTTCGCGATAAATTCTCCAGGTGGGCTCCACAGCCCAATTTTTGGCCTAAATCATGGGCTAGGGAGCGGATATATGTTCCTGAAGAACAGTCGATCTCTACTTTTAACCATGGTGGTTGGTAGTCTATTAGCTGGAGACGGTAAATTTCTATCTCCGCAGGTTGGGGACGAATCTTTTCTGGGGATTCTTTTTTTTCTCGGGCTAGTTTATAGAGAGGCTGGCCTCTGAGTTTTTTAGCCGAAAACAGGGGAGGAACTTGTTTGATTTTTCCGCGGAAATTCTGCAAGGCTAAGGTTACTTCTTGAAGGGAAGGAAAAGATTCGACCTTTTTAGTAAGGGGTTGGCCTTCTCGATCATAGGTGGAAGTGGCCCAGCCAAGCCTGATTGTTCCAAAATAAGATTTGTCCATTTTGCCATAATAAGGAAAAAAGCGAGTGGCCTTCCCCACGGCGATTAGAAGAAGTCCGGTAGCTAGGGGATCAAGAGTGCCGAAGTGTCCAACTTGTTTTTGGTTTAAAATTTTTCTTATTTGTCGGACAACATCATGAGAGGTTAAGCCTTGGGGTTTATCGATGAGGATGAGCCCAGCTTTGATGGCTGTTTTCTCCATTAATAATCAGTTTTTTTGTAAAAAAAGAGAATAAATTTTCTGGGGGATATCTTCGACTAGCGACTCATATTTTCCCGCGATAGTGAAACCAGCGGCATGAAGATGTCCACCACCCCCGAAAAACTCGGCAATGGCGGCGGCGTTGATTTGCCCCCGGGACCGGATACTCACCCGATAAACATTGGGTTCCATCTCTTTGAAGAAAAGAACTAGTTGAATACCTTTGATTGAGCGGGCTAAAGTGGTGATATCTTCGGTATCTATTTCTTTTAGGCCAAGAGAAGATAATTCATTTTGAAACATGGAGATGATGGCGATTTGATCCTGACCTTTGATTTGCAGTCGAGAAAGAACCTGACCCAAAAGGATAATTTTCTCGGGGGTGTTATTGTAAAAGAGAAGCTCCGAAACGCGCACTGGATTTGCCCCTTTTTTTACCAGCTGGGCGCAGACTTCAAATGCTTCGGCTCGCGTATTGGAGAATTGAAAGGAGCCGGTATCCGAAGCGATACCACAATAAAGATGAAAAGCTATTTCAGGTGTAATTTCCACTCCCAGTTCCAGGGCCAGATGGTAGACCATCTCGGCAATAGCTGAAAATTGTGATTCAACCCAGTTGATGTCTCCGTAGTAATCGTTGGAATGATGGTGGTCGATGTTGATTTTAAAATAAGAATCTATGTTTTTATGTCCCGAACGAGAAACGTTAGCACATTCGAGAAGAATAACACAATCAAATTGCTGAGGAGGAATATCACCTACTTGGATAAGATTTATGTCCGGAAAAAGGTCAAATGGCCGGGGCAGGGGATCTTTGTTGATAATAGTCATTTCTTTCCCCAGAGATTGCCCCATTAAATATAAAGCTATGGCCGTGCAGATTGAGTCACCATCAGGTCGAAGATGAGAAGTGATAACAATTTTTTGAGATTCTCTTATTTTTTCCGCGGTTTTTTTTAAGGCTTCTTTGTTCATTTTTGCTCTAAACCCATATTGTCAAAATTATCAAATTCTCGCTTTTTCCATTTTTTGCTTTAAGTTTAACTTTTTGAATTTGATAACTTTAAATTATTCTCTTTTCAGGTTAAGAAAAAATAGCAGAGGATTATACAGAAATTTTCAATCTGACGCAACAAAAAAAACTGGGGAAAAGAACTGGGGACCCAAAGGAGATAGAAAAACTGGGAAAAAA
>DQWD01000246.1 GCA_011042725.1 Candidatus Aminicenantota bacterium
AAGTAATAGCGTAGAAGCAGGGCATAGACTCCTCGAGTGAGCTGAAGGGGGTCGCGGGGATCAAGTTGGTCGAACCACATCAAGGGACGAAAAAGGGCGGCGGAGCCAAAGTTAATTTTTTGTAATCCTAGCCGAGCTTCAAAACGAGGCTGAGAAAGGCGAAGCCAAGCCCGGTAGAGGCGGGCTCGGGCCGAGAAGGAAGATTTTCTCTCCTCTGAGGAGCGTAATGAACCTTGGCCATCTATAGAAAAGTCAAGGTCTAATTGCCAAGTAGAAGATAGAGATTTGTTGCATAGAATCTCAGGAAGAAATCGAATCCCCGTCTGAAGATTTTTGACTGAGCTTTGGTTTAAGGAAAACCACCCCAAAGACAGGCCGCTAAAACTAAGGTGGAGATTAGAATTTGATGCTTGAGGATGGGCCAGGAGAAGCGGAGTTAGGCAAAGTAGCAGGCTTAAACATAAAACAGCCAGGAAGATTTGAACAAGATACGGCTGTTTAATGCCTTTTTTTCTCATTGATTTATTGCTTTGGCAAGTTAATTTGTTTTCGATTTCTCCCCAAGGAAGTCTTGTTTTTGGGCTGAGATAGCCTTGGATTGGGAGATGCTTCTGGGGCCTTACTCTTGAGTTGATCTCTTGAGGAATTGACGGGATTAGGGCAGAGAATGCCAAAGAAAAAAAAGTTAATCCATTCTTCGGTCAACTCTTTCGGGGAAGAATAAAGTTGCAGAAGATCCTCGTCAGCAACAAAGTCAGCAAGGCGATTTAGGATGAAGAGAATAAATTCAGGCTTTATGTTTTCTCTGATTTCCCCTCTTTTTTGAGCTTTTTGGAGATCTTGCAGAAAGAGATGGAAAAAATTCTGGGTTTTTTGGTGAATGAAATTCCTAATTTCTGGGTGAGGGCTATTTAAGTAATCTTGAAGCATCTGGTAACTGAAGTCCTGGCTTATCTTGATTTTCATCTGGACAATCTGGCGGGCTTTTTCCTGATAGCTAACTTCTTGGCCCATGATTTGATAATATTTCTTCTCGGCTTGGTCCATGATGCGGTTGATGATAAAGAGGAAGAGATGAATTTTGTTTTGGAAATAGCGATAAAACGTCATTTTGCTTACTTTAGCTGCCTGGCAAATTTCTTCCACGGAGACTTTCTCCAGGCCGTAGCGAAGGAACAACTTCTCGGCTTCATCGACTAACTGCCTAGCTTTCTTGCTTTTCCCAATCAACTTAGAAAGATTACTAAAATTATAATTTATTACTATTTCCGTCATCTTATTTTTATTTAGTAACATTGTGAGTTAAATGTCAAGGATTTTCTTTCTTGGCCCTTAAAAAAGGGAAATTAAAGTTAATTTATCTTTCAAATCTACCCTTGTTTTTCTTCAAGGCAGGCTTAAAACTTAAGGTTTTTTAGGTCCAGTTACATCTTAAATTTGACATCTGGGGAAAATCGTTTTATAAACTAAGCAGTGGCTATTCAACGTTGTCCGTATTGCCAATCCATTATTGATGATAAGGCAGAATATTGCCAAAATTGTGGAACAAGACTTATTGTTGATGATGAAATCTTTAAAGAAGATACTTCCAAGAAAAATTCTCTAAAAGAAGAAAAAAAAGACTTACTTGAACCAGCCACTGAAACCAATAAGCTTTCCTCTACCCCGAAAAAAGCTTCTTCTCGTTCAAAATCGGCCAAAAAAGGAAAAAGAACGAGAAGCAAAAAAAGATTAAAGGGGGTTGATTCAGAAACAAGCGCCCAAAAGATCTCAAGAGAGGGGCAAGAGCGAAAAGAAGCTCAAGATCTTCCTCGCGAAGAAAGGAAGTTAAAAAAGAGTAGAGAGGGGGCAGGTGAAGAGATTCATATTCAAGAGGATGAATTTTCCTTCGAAGAAGAAAATATCTTCAAAGAAGAAGAGCTGCCTGAACAAGAGCTGCCTGGAGAAGAGAGAAAAGAAAAGGTCTCCTCTCCAGATGAAACTGAAGAATTAAAGGAAAAAGTTGGGCCAGAGATGCTTACCGAAGAGAAGGGTGAAGAAGGACAGGAGGAGCAAGAGGATATCAGTACGGAAGAACTTCTCGAACATCTTGAACCCATAGGGACGGAGAATGTTATCGAGGACAAAGAAACGAGCGATTTAGAAGAGAAAGAATACAGGGAAGAAATGGAAGTTTCTGAAGTGGTAGAATTGCTGGAATTAGAGGAAGAGCCGCTCCATGGGGAAGGAGGCAGGGATAAAGAGAAATTGGAGAGGGAGATGCAGGAAAAAGAATTGGAGGAAGAAGTGAAAGAGGGAGTGGAAGAGAAAGAGCAAGAAGAAAAGGTTAGCGGAGAAACCAAGGGAGAAAAAGTAACAGAAACAGAAGGAGCAGAAGCAAAAGATGAAGAAGCTCAAGAGCGGTCTTTATTTGGAGATGAAACTTTGATTTTTCCTCCTGAAGCAGCTGAGGCTCCCGATTTTAAGACAGAGGATTTAGAAAAACTAGTTGACCCGGCGGAAAAAGAAAAGGAAGAGATAGAAAGATTTTTAGAATCTTTGAAAAAGGAAAGAGAAGAAAAAAGACATTTAGCCGAAAAGACAACTGGGATTCCGCCGTGGGTGACTAGCCTCAAAGAAAAGCAATCAGAGGAAGAAAAAAAACTTGATGAAGAAGAAATTAACCAGCCTCCTGAACTGGAGGAAGAAGAGGCTGTTAAATTAGAAAAACAAAGTAAAGATCTAGAAAAAATGACCTTTGAAGAAACCAAAGAAGTGACCAAAACTGGAGGTGGAGACGAAAAAACTCTTTTTCCTCTGGAAGAGAAGTCCACCACGGAAACAGTTGGCTTTCCAGAAACGGTAACTCAAACGGGTTTTTCTTTTTCTTCTTATGAAGAAAAAATCCCCTCGGGATTAAAAATCTCCAGGATAAATTCTTTTTTGTCTTGGATTAAAGCCCTAGCTTTTGATTTGTTATTTATTGCCTTTTTCTGGGTAGTCGCCATTCTTGTTACTTCCAGCATCTTAAAAGTCAATTCTATCCGTCTCGTAAGTTCTTCTCCTTGGAAGATGGTAGCCCTCTATCTAATTTTTTTGGTGGTTTATCTCTTTTTGTTTATTACTTTTATTGGCGAGACACTGGGCCGTCAGTTATTTCCAACTGAAGAGGAATAGCCCCTTTCTTCCCCAAATTTGAAGTTTTCGCCAAGGAATCTTTGCCGAGCCAAAGGATGGTGGGCAACTTCTTGCGGTTGGCCTTCTACCAAAAGTTCTCCTTCATCAATAATGAAGACATGATTAGCTATCTGAAAAGTATCTTTGACGTTATGGTCGGAGAGAAGAAGGCCAATTCCTTTATTTTTTAAATTCAGGAAAATACGCTGGAGCTCATTAATTGTTATCGGATCAATACCCGTAAAAGGTTCATCAAGAAGTAAAAACTTAGGTTCAAGGATTAGGGCTCGGCTTATTTCAAGGCGGCGTCTTTCTCCGCCAGAAAGAGTATAGGCTGGTTGAGCCCATAAACGTTTTAATCCCAACTCTTCTAATAGAGAAAGAGCTTTTTCCTTGGCCTGATGAGAATTAAAGCCTTTTTCCCTCAGAATAAGGGCGAGGTTATTTAATACGGTTGTTTTTAGAAAGACAGAGCTCTCTTGAGGAAGATAAGTAATTCCTGCTCGAGCTCTTTCATTAGTTGGCCAAGAGATAATGTTAGTTTGGTCAAAATATATTTGCCCTGAATTGGGCTTTATTAAGCCAGTGATCATCTGAAATGTGGTTGTTTTTCCTGCCCCATTTCTTCCAAGTAGTCCATATATTTTGCCAGTTTCCAGTGTCAGGGAAAGATTTTTCACCACTATTCTTTTTCCGAATCTTTTAAAGAGATTTTTGGCGATTAATGTTGACATTGCCGTCGGCCTTACCTTCCCGGTAAAATACTAAAGTGATGGTCATCAGGTGTCAAGCCAAAGGAAATCAGGGAAAGTGAAAAAAGTCATTAGCGCTTCTCGACGGACTGATTTGGTGGCTTTTTTCCCCGATTGGGTAGAGAAAGTTCTTAAGGTCCGGGAAGCAAGGGTTTGGGGGCCATCTTCCCATGTTTATAAGGTTTCCCTGGAGCCAGACAAGGTTCATACTATTGTGCTTTGGTCAAAAGATTTTTCTAATATTTTACAGAATAAATACAATCTATTTTCTCTTTTTAGAGAATATGACCAGCTCTATTGCCACTTTACAATTACCGGATTGGGGGCAACTGTGGTCGAGCCGCATGTAATCCCGCCCCATAAGGCTTTG
>DQWD01000153.1 GCA_011042725.1 Candidatus Aminicenantota bacterium
ATTCCCATCGATCCCGAAATTGTGGATTTAGAAGATAATGGTCAAGCATTTGTCAGCTCCCAACCTGATTCAAAAGCAAGTCAAGCTCTCCAGAAAATAGTCGAGCGTATCCTTCAATCCACATCATAACAACTTAATTAAGGAGATAACCATGTCTCTAAGTCAACTAAAAGGAAGAGGGTTTGGACAAGGGCGTAGAAATCAAGGCCAAGGCCGGGGCCAAGGAGGTGGTGCTGGTCCAGGAGGCAATTGTGTCTGCCCAGCTTGTGGCCATAAAATTCCTCACCGCCCTGGAATTCCATGCAATCAAATCTCTTGTCCCCAATGTGGAGCACCAATGATTAGGGAGTAAATAGGCATGCCTATTTATGAATTTAAGTGTCATACCTGTGGTCAGGTATTCGAAGTTTTTTGGCAATCCAGAAAAAGCTACATTCAACTGCAATGCCCTGAATGCGGTAGTCAAACCACGGAAAAAATTCTTTCCTCCCCGGCTCGGGTTGGGGTGGAAAGTTCCAGTCCAAAAGGCACAACCTGTTGCGGACGTTCCGAGCGGTGTGATAGCCCGCCCTGCTCCACCACTGGAAGTTGTCGCCGAGATTAAATAATGGATCAAGGAAGTCTACCTCTCGGGCGAGCAAAAAAAACAGGTTTATTAAACAAATTTGTCTGTTTCCCTTTTTCTTCTAAGGGGGGAAAAAGAATTTTATTCCTAAGCGGAGGATAATCTTGAAAGAAAAAAAGGATAAAAGTATGGAGACTAAGGTCATTCATTCCGGCCAGGAACCTGATCCTGTCTATGGAGGGGTCTCTGTTCCCATTTACCAATCCTCGACCTTTGCTTTTCAAAGCGTTGAACAAGGAGCAGCTCGCTTTGCGGGGCTGGAAAAGGGTTATATTTACACCCGGATCGCTAATCCCACGATTAAAGCTCTCGAAGATCGTGTGGCCAGCTTAGAAAATGGATATGGAGGAATTGCTACTTCTTCAGGTATGGCCGCCATTTCCACTATTATCTTCGGTCTCTTAGAAAAAGGTTCTCACCTAATCAGCACTGCCTCTGTCTACGGATCTACCCGAGTGATGATCGAAAATCTCTTGCCAAGATTTGGAATTTCAGCCGACTTTACTGACACCTCTAACCTCGATAATATCCGAAAATTAATTCGTCCCACCACAAAGATTCTCTTTATCGAAACACCCGCCAATCCTACTCTAGTATTAACAGATATAGCTGCTTGTGCCACCTTAGCCCAAGAAGAGAATCTTACCCTCGTGGTCGATAACACTTTCGCTTCGCCCATTCTTCAAAATCCTCTTGACCTCGGAGCTGATATAGTGGTGCACAGTGTAACCAAATTTCTCAACGGTCATAGCGATGTTGTCGGAGGAATTATCATTCCCCGCGATGAAGAAACCTACCAAAAAATGCATAAAACAATGACCCTTCTCGGCGGAAACATGGATCCTCATCAAGCCTGGCTAGTCCTTCGAGGCATCCAAACACTGGCTATTCGCGTCCAAAAAAGTCAAGAAAATGCTTTAAAACTGGCCCAATTCCTTTCCTCTCATCCTAAAGTTGCCTGGGTCAACTATCCAGGTTTACCCAGTCACCCTCAGCATGAATTAGCCCAGCGTCAAATGAGAGGTTTTGGAGCCATGATTTGCTTTGGTCTTAAAGGAGGCTATGAAGCCGGCAAAAAAATGATTAACTCCGTCAGAGTCGCTACCTTAGCTGTATCTCTGGGAGGAGTGGAATCTCTCATCCAGCACCCAGCCAGCATGACTCACGCCGGCGTTTCTCAGGAAGAAAAAGAACAAGCCGGCATCACTGAGGACCTCATCCGCCTTTCCGTGGGCTGCGAGGGATATGAAGACCTCAGATCCGACCTCGAACAGGCTTTAGAGAAAGATTAAAAGTAAAAGAAACAAGAGATTAATTTTTTATCCAGATAAAAGCTGGAAAAACTGAGGGAATCAAATGAATCCAAAGAACGAGGAAGATAACAAAGTCAAATTAACCATTCTTTATGACAATCACCCTTCACCTTCTTCTCGGCTCAAGGCAGACTGGGGATTCTCGTGTCTCATCCAGGGGTTAGAGAAAACAATTCTTTTTGATACCGGAGCTAACGGCTCCATTCTTCAAGAGAATATGTCCCATCTAGAAGTTTCCCCGACCGCCATCGATTTCGTTTTCTTATCCCACTTTCACCATGATCACACTGGAGGATTAGAAAAATTGATCAATCTTAATCCTCATCTAGAAATTCTCCTGCCAGCTAGCTTCCCCTCAACCTTTAAAAATTCCTTGAGAGCCAAAAACATTCTCATCCGAGAAATCACCTCTTTCCAAGAAATTTGCCCCCAGGCTTACTCAACAGGAATAATTGAGGGTTGGATAAAAGAACAATCTCTTGTTCTTGAAGTGCCTTCAGGATTAATCTTAATGACCGGCTGTGCCCATCCTCGGATCGTAAATATTATTTCTCTGGTTAAACAATTTTTCCCTAAAGAAATTACTCTCCTTATCGGTGGCTTTCATCTGGCCGGCTTTAGTTCCAGGGAAATTCTCCAGATAATCCAGGTCTTCCGTCTCCAGGAAGTCAAAAGAGTGGCTCCTGCTCATTGCACAGGAGACGAAGCTTCATCTCTTCTTCAACAGGAATATCAAGAAAATTTTCTAGATGTGACCGTCGGGAAAGGATTTGAAATCCAATGAGATGCACAATTGCTAGCGGTAAAGGGGGCACCGGCAAAACCACTGTCGCCGTGAGTCTGGCCTTAAGTCTTAAAGAAATTGAACCAGTCCAATTCATTGACTGTGATGTTGAAGGCCCCAATGCCCATCTTTTTCTCCATCCGCAAAACATTACTTCTCAGGAAGTCTTTCTCCCAGTGCCCGAAATCAACGAAGAAAAATGTACCCACTGTGGCCTTTGTGCTCAAATTTGTGCCTACAAAGCCTTAGCCGTTCTTCCTGATCAAGTCCTGGTCTTTCCTGAGCTCTGCCACGGTTGTGGAGGGTGTAGCCTCCTTTGCCCAGAAAAAGCTATTGTCGAAAAAGGGATGAGAATCGGTCTTATTCATCAAGGCCAACTCCCCCAACTTGAATTTCTTCAGGGACGGTTAGATGTCGGATTGCCCCTTTCCCCACCCATCATTCGCGAATTAAAAAAATTAACCTCGGCTGATAAACCGGTCATCATCGATGCTCCTCCCGGCACATCTTGTCCGGCGGTAGAAAGTATGAAAGGAAGTGATTTCGTGCTTTTAGTCACCGAGCCAACTCCTTTTGGTCTAAATGATCTAAAGCTCTCTGTAGAAACGCTAAAGAAGCTCCATCTTCCAGCAGGAGTAATTATTAACCGCGCCGATGTCAGCTTTAATCATATTATTCAGGAGTATTGCCAGCAAGAAAACCTGCCCATTTTAATGACTATTCCTTTTGATCGCCTGATCGCCACTGCCTACTCCCAAGGCAAATCGTTGGTCGAAGTCCAACCCCCCTACCGGCAGAAATTTCAACAATTATGGTTAAAAATAAGGGAGTTTCATTGATGAAACAACTGACAGTGATAAGCGGAAAAGGTGGCACCGGCAAAACAACCATCACCGGTACTCTGGCGGTGCTGGCCCAAAATAAAATCATAGTTGATGCCGATGTTGACGCGGCCAACCTTTTTCTTCTTTTAAATCCCCAAATTAAGGAAAGCCATAAATTTTTTGGAGGCCATAAAGCTGTCATTGATTATTCCCTTTGCTCAGGTTGTGGCGAATGTATCCCCATTTGCCGCTTCCAAGCCATTCATCAAGATAGTTCAAATCAAGTCTTCATCGATTCTCTTTCTTGCGAAGGATGTCATATCTGCTCTTATGTTTGCCCCCCGAAAGCCATCAAAATGGAAGAAAATCTCTCTGGAAATTGGTTTATTTCCGAGACCGAGTATGGGCTCTTCGTTCATGCCCGATTAGAGCCAGGAGAGGAGAACTCAGGAAAATTAGTTACTGAAATCAGGAAAAAAGCAACTCAATTAGCTGATAAATTATCGGCAGGATTAATCATTATTGATGGTCCTCCAGGAATTGGTTGTCCCGTAATTGCTTCTCTTTCGGGAAGCGACTTAACCTTAGTTGTTACTGAACCCACTCCGGCTGGGATAAGTGACCTGGAAAGAGCAATCCAAGTGGCGCGCCATTTTAAGACTAAAGTTGCTTGCTGTGTGAATAAGTACGACCTAAATTTGGAAAGGTCGAGGGAAATTGAAG
>DQWD01000206.1 GCA_011042725.1 Candidatus Aminicenantota bacterium
AAAAAACAAGAAAAATTGATTCAAGAACAGCCAAAAATCTTAGCCTGTGATTAGTCCAATCTTTCATGGCTGATTTCTCTTTCTTTTTGTTCTAACGTGTTATATATCAATACGTTATGAAGGGAAACAGCTTTTCTTATGAATTATTCAGGCTAAAAAATAGAGGAAAAATGCTGACTGGCACCTTATTTTGGCCTGGATTATTAGCCAGACAACCCCCTAGTATCGGGCCTGTCGCCATTTTTCCCGGTTTAATCATTTATGTTCGGATTTAGGTTTAATTAGGTTTAGCTAAGAATAATAGTCGAATTGTCCACCAGACATGCAGAAATTTATTGTTTCCTCGTTTTAAAATTTGGTAAAATACGGCTCTTGAAAATGGGGTTAAAAAAAAATCAGGTCAATTTTTAAATATAAATCAACTCAAATTTTCCTGATGAAAGGAGGCCCATGCGAGTCCTTAAGAATTATTTAATCTTTTTCTTTGTGTGGGGATTGATTGCGGCTCCTCTATTTGGAGAAGTGGTCAAACCCACTTATGCCTTGGTTGGGTGCCGAATTCATCCAGTTAACGGTACTCCTATTGACAAGGGCACGATTATCATCCGCAACGGGAAAATTGAAGCGACGGGACCAGCGGAGAAAATTTCAATCCCTGAAGATGCCGAAGTTATTGATGCCAAGGAATTGGAGGCTTACCCCGGATTAATCGATGCTTACACTCAGTATTTCCTCGAGAGTACTTCTCCTTCGACTGCCCAACGCCAATCGAGAATGATGGCTGCTTCTCCTCCCGAAGAAAGGTCCTGGGATAAAACAGGATTCCTGGTGGTAGAAAATCTCAAGTTTAAGAAAACCACTCTTGATTCCCTTCACCGGGCAGGAATTACCACCATCCTGGTTTCACCTCCGCAGCAAATTTTTGCCGGCCTCAGTGCGCTACTCAATTTAAATGGGGAGAAGTTACCTGCCATGGTTCTTCGAGATAAAGTTGCTTTGCACCTCTACTTTACCACGGCTCGTGGTTCTTATCCCTCTAGCTTGATGGGCACAGTGGCCCTTTTCCGCCAATCTTTCTACGATGCCCAACATTATGATCTTCAGAAAAAGACTTTTCTCCGCTATCCAGATAAAGTTAGCCGGCCTAAATATGATGCCTTTCTCGAGAGGTTGTTACCTTACGTTATTGAAAAAAAGCCGGTAATTTTTAATTGTGCAAATTTAGAAGATATTAAGCGAGCAATTCGACTCATTGAAGAATTTGATTTGAATGGATATATTGCCGGGGCCAATGAAGCTTGGCGAGTAATTGATTGGGTCAAGAAAGCCCGGCGGCCTCTTTTGGTGAGTGTAGATTTTAAACCTCCTATTACTAGTCGGTATGCTAATATGGGCGAGGAATTAAAAAAGGAGGCAGAAAAAGAAATTTATCCCCATAACCCGGCTGAACTTCAAAAAGAAAAAATTTCTTTTGCTCTAGTCTCGGGAAAAATTTCTAAACCAGGTGATTTCTTGAAGAATGTCCGGCTAGCTGTAGAAGCCGGCTTGCCTGCTGAGGAAGCGCTCAAGGCATTAACTATCATTCCTGCTCGTTATTTTGGTGTTGATTCTTACTTGGGAAGCATTGAACCAGGTAAAATAGCAAATCTTATTCTTACTAAAGGGGAACTCTTTACTGCTGATTGCCAAGTCAGAAGGGTTTTTGTCGACGGTCTATCCTTTGAAGTTAAAACTGCTGAGGCCAAGTCAACTGGAAAAGCAGCGGCCGTTAATCTTAGCGGAAACTGGAAGGCCTCCCTAGTTAGTCAAATGGGAACGTTGGAATCGACTTGGGAACTCACCCAAGAAGGAAATAAGGTCTCCGGTATGATTGCTAGCGAGATGGGTAATTGGGAAATAAGTGAGGGCACATTAAGCGGTAATAAGCTGACCATGGTTATCATGGCTAATATCATGGGACAAGATATGGAATTGACTTTTGAAGGCGAAGCTTCCAAAGACAAGATAAGGGGGACAATTTCTTTTGCCGGCGGCAGCGCCGAAATGACGGCCACGCGAATTCCTGATGCGCGCTAAAGGAGGGAGAAAATGAAAAAGATTGTTGTTTTAGTCATTGTTTTTATAGGCTTGCTCTTAACTCCTGGGTGGGCAGGCCAGGATTTGTTCATCAAGAACGGAACGCTCCTGACCATCACCAAGGGGATTATTAGTGGTGGTGATATTCTGATTATTGATGGGAAAATAAGGCAAATTGGCCAAGACCTTGCCCCTCCGGAAGGAATCCCGGTTGTTGATGCCACTGGCCTTTATGTAATGCCTGGTATTATCGATTCTCACACTCACATTGCTCTTAGTGGTACCAATGAAGGTTCCGTAGCCATTTCTTCTGAAGTGCGGATGAAAGATGTGATTAATGCCGAGGATACTTCTATTTACACCGCCTTAACTGGGGGAGTAACCATGGTTCATACCATGCATGGCAGTGCCAATCCCATCGGTGGTGAAAATGTGGTCCTCAAGCTAAAATGGGGGAAGACAGCCGAGGATATGTATGTTCCCTACGCCTATCGGACTCTTAAGTTTGCCTTGGGCGAGAATCCCAAGCGAGCTAACATGATGGTGGTTTCGGCCAATCCTCGTTACCCGCAAACTAGGATGGGCGTGGTGGCCATTATTCGCCGTGAATTCGAGAAAGCCCGGGCTTATATGGAGGAATGGAAGCGTTATAATCAGTTGAAGAAGAACAAAAAGCTGGTTTCTTTTCTTCTCCCCCCCCGCCGCAATTTGCGCCTTGAACCTTTAGTTTTAATGATGGAGGGAAAGATGGTTGCTCGCTGTCACACCTACCAAGCTGATGAGACCTTAGAGTTTATCAAGCTCTCCAAGGAATTTGGCTTTAAAATAGGCGCTTTTGAGCATGCTTGGGAAGCTTACAAAATAGCCAAAGAATTGGCGGCCGAGAAAATTGGCATTTCGGTCTTTGCCGATAGTTGGGCTTACAAAATGGAGGCTTACCAAGGAATAGCTTACATGGCCGCGTTTTGTGCTAAAAATGGCGTTCTCGTGTCGATAAATTCTGACAGTGGTGAGCGTATCCGGCGGTTATTTAATGATGCCGCCAAAACCATGCGTTATGGCGATTTAAGCGAAGAAGAAGCCTTGAAACTCATTACCATTAATCCGGCCATTCAGTTGGGAGTAGAAAAAAGAGTTGGTAGCCTGGAGGTAGGCAAAGATGCGGATATCGCCATTTTCAAGGAACATCCTTTAAGTGCTTTCACCAGATGTGAAAAAACCATCATCGAAGGTGAGATTTATTTTGACCGCGCAAAATATCTTGAAGAACAAAAGAAAAAGGAGCAGAAGAAAAAAGAAAAAGCTGAAAAGAAAACTCCGAAGGGAGGCCTGAAATGAAAGGATATCTCAAGATGAAAACGGGGATAAAAAAAATGGTATCCAGAGTGAATATTAAGCCTGGCTTGAGCAACTTTAGCTCTTATTTCTTTTCTAGCAGGACCAAATTCAATCGCAAAGCCATTACTTTTGGCGTGGTCATTTTGAGTTGGTTAGTAATTAACTCTCTTTTCTTGATTGCTCAGCAACCTGAACAGGTTATCGCCATTAAGGGAGCCAAAATAATTACGGTCACGGGTGAAGAGATTCCTAACGGAATTATTCTCATTAAAGGCAAGTTAATCGCCGATATTGGCCCGAATGTCAATATTCCTTCCGAGGCAAAGGTGATTGAGGCCCAAGGCTTAAGAGCTTATCCAGGGTTAATTGACGGCTATTCTTTTCTGGGGATCCAGGAAATTAGTAGTGTGCGAGCTACGGTTGACACTAGGGAAACCGGAGATATTAATCCCCAAGCCAACTCTTACGAAGCTCTTCGTCCCGATTCTGTCCACATCCCCATCACCCGGGCTAATGGGATTACTTGTGCGCTGGTAGCTCCCACCGGGGGGTTGATTTCTGGGATGAGCGGTCTGATTAAGTTGGATGGCTGGACCCCGGGCGAGTTAGTGGTGAAAGGCCCAGTGGCCATGCATATCCAATTTCCGATGCCCAGAAGAAGTTTCCGGCGTCAAAGCAAGCCTTCAGTTTCCACTTCCAAAAAGATTAACCAGCTAAAGAAGCTCTTCGCCGAGGCCCGCTATTATGAAAAAAGACGCCTGGCGGCGCAAAAAAACACCCTTCTCCCTTATCCTGATTTTGACGAGAAACTGGAAGCCTTGCTACCAGTGGTTCAAGGGCAATTACCAGTCATG
>DQWD01000314.1 GCA_011042725.1 Candidatus Aminicenantota bacterium
CTTTTTAAAACTTCTAATCCTTCCCTTTGTCCCCATGGCCGGCCGATTCTAGTCAAGTTGAGTATTGCCGAAATTGAAAAAGCCTTGGGTCGCCGGTAAAAGAGAAGGCAAATTAAGATGGGCTAAGCTTTGAGTAGGAGGGTGTGTCAAGGTAATGGGTAAAATTGGGGCATGGTCAATTATTCCCTTTTTTAAATGGGAAAACATTGGGCCCTAGATTATTCTTTGGCTGTTTTTGTTTTTTGAGTTTAGCCGGGTCAAATTGACAAATATAGGGCCATTTGTTAATATTTTTCAGCCCTTTTCCAGTGGAGGGCCGCTAGCTATTTCCAGGGTCAACAACGGGGAGTAGCGCAGCTTGGTTAGCGCGCCTGCCTTGGGAGCAGGAGGTCATCGGTTCAAATCCGGTCTCCCCGATAATAGAAAAGAGCGAGGAAAACCAACCGAGAGGTGAGGATAAGGGCGCGCCTGTAGCTCAGTTGGATAGAGCAGCTGCCTTCTAAGCAGCGGGTCGGGGGTTCGAGTCCTCCCAGGCGCGCCAGATATTCTGAGGGGGAGAGTCTTCCGCTCGAAAAAACAAAATTCTTCTAATTCCCATGGCGCTGCAGGTTTTTATGCTCCAATAAAATTTTATTTTCATCTCTTTAATGAATTTCCTTCTCACCTTTAGAGGGGAGATAGGGCGTAAAAAAATCACCATCTGAATAATCTCCCCCGGTGATTGACTCTTGAGATTCCATCGGGCAAAATTAGCGAGCGTGCAAGCGTGGAAGGAGAAAAATAACAAAAGAAGCAATTTGCTGGCTTTCAGGGGAAGGAGCAAATTTAGACGGTATGAAAAATTTTTTTGTTCAGGCAACGATGCCTGTAATTGAGAGAAGCGAGGCTTAAACCAGTGCTCACAAGTCTTTTTTTCTTAGACAACCAAGGTTTTTTAGCCGCTAAAATTCCATTTAGGGAGACAGAAAATAAAGATAAAGCGTTATTATTCTATCCGGGGGCGAGGAGACTAGCGAGTTGTCTCGTCATGAGTGAGATTTTTAGAAAAAGGTTGACAAAAATTGTCAAATTTTTTAAGGTAAAATTCATAAGATAGGCAAAAACGATGGGATCCAACCTCGGTGAATTACTTCTTCGGGAGAAATTGCTTACTTCTGAACAATTGAAGAGTGCCCTCGAGTATAAGAAAAAGAACGAAGTTTCCATGGGCACAGCCATCGTTGCCCTTGGGTATCTTTCCGAGGAAGAAATGGCGCAAGCCCTCAGTCGCCAGTTGGGTTATCCATACATTGATTTGAACCAATTTGATGTTTATCCTGATGTAGTTAACCTTATCCCCGCGGAAATTGCTAAGAGATATCTGGTTATGCCCATTCATCGGATCCGTTCTTTTCTAACCTTGGCTATGGTCGATCCCACTGACTTGGACGTTATCGAGGATATTCGTTTTCGAACAGGATTAAGTATTCAGCCGGTGATTGCTTCGGAATCAGCTATTCTCAATGCTATCAATAAATACTACGGTGCTACGGATGATATCCGGGTTAAACAGATTGTGGATGAAATCGAGCAAGCAGAAGACGGTTCCGTTAATATCATTGAGGAAGAAGATGAGGATTACGATATCGAAGAGTTGGCCCGCTCAACTGAAGAAGCTCCGATTATCACTTTAGTCAATACCATCTTTGTTGATGCCATCAAGAAGGGGGCTAGCGATATTCACTTTGAGCCTTATGAAAAAAATTTCCGGGTTCGCTATCGTCTTGATGGAACTCTTTATGAGATGATGAACCTGGCCCTTAAGTTTAAGAATCCGGTGGTCTCCCGGATAAAAATTCTTTCCAACATGGATATTGCTGAGAAACGACTCCCTCAGGATGGCCGGATTAAAATGCGGATTAAACTAGAAAATGGCAACCGCAAAGAAGTCGATATGCGGGTATCGAGCCTCCCCACAATTTTTGGTGAAAAAGTTGTCATTCGTATTCTCGACAAGTCCATGCTTAAACTGGATTTGACCGAATTAGGATTTGAAAAATCTTCTCTTGAAGTTTTCACCGAGGCCATTCATCGACCCTGGGGGATTATCTTGGTGACCGGCCCCACCGGAAGTGGTAAGACAAATACCCTCTATTCAGCCATTTCTACCTTAAATTCAGGAGACAAGAACATCATGACCGCCGAAGATCCAGTTGAGTTTTATATCCCGGGCATTAACCAGGTTAATGTTAGAGATGAAATAGGCTTAACCTTTGCTTCGGCCTTGCGGAGCTTTCTCCGGCAGGACCCCGATATCATGCTGGTGGGAGAGATGCGTGACTTTGATACAGTGGATATTGCCGTTAAGGCTGCCCTCACCGGGCACTTGGTTTTTTCCACTGTTCACACCAATGATGCGGCGAGTACGGTTCATCGGTTGATGAACATGGGGGTAGAACCATTCCTCATTGCTGATTCCGTGATTTGTATTGTGGCCCAGCGATTGGTGCGCAAGTTATGTAAAAAGTGTTGCACTCGCCATAACTTGTCCCCTGAGGCCTTAGTGGACATTGGTTTTTCTCCCGAGGAAGCCAAGGCAGTTAAAGTATACAAACCTTCGGGCTGTAATGAGTGCAACAATACGGGCTATAAGGGCCGGACGGCTCTATTCGAAGTGATGAAAATTAATGATGATATTAAGGATATGATCTTAGCGCGAGCCCAATCAAAAGAAATTAAAAGAAAGGCCATTGAGCAGGGAATGCTTACCTTGCGCCAGAGTGGTTTGATCAAGATAAGAGAAGGTATCACTTCGGTGGAAGAAGTTTTACGAGAAACCATCAGGGATACCGACTAAATAAATGGGAGGTGTTAGATGGCTCCCACCATCCAAGAGCTTCTAAAGGAAACAGTGGAGCGGGATGCTAGTGATTTGCATATCACGAGCTATGTCCCCCCACGAGTAAGGGTGCATGGATCTTTGGTTTCCCTAGATTATCCCCCTCTCTCTCCAGCGGAAACCAAAACTTTGGTTTACAGCCTGTTGACCGACAAACAGAAGAGACACTTTGAAGAGAAATTAGAATTGGACTTTTCTTTTGGCCTGCAAAGTTTAGGCCGGTTTCGGGGTAACGCCTTCATGCAAAAAGGCTCGGTGGCGGCTGCTTTTCGTCGCCTCTTACCTACCGAATTCAGCTTTACGCAATTAGGAATTCCGCAGCGACTAGCCCAGCTTTGTTTTTTGCCCCGGGGGTTGGTTTTAGTCACCGGACCTACGGGATCAGGAAAATCGACAAGTTTAGCTTGCCTGATTGATCATGTTAATAAAAATCGCCCCGTCCATATTGTGACCATTGAAGATCCGATCGAGTATTTCTTTACTCCCAAAAAAGCTATCGTCAACCAGAGGGAATTAAATGTTGATACCCTTTCTTTTTCCAATGCTTTACGCTCCGTGCTGCGGGAGGATCCTGACGTTGTCTTTGTCGGTGAAATGCGAGACTTGGAAACAGTAGAGGCTACTCTCAGAGTCGCGGAAACAGGACATTTAACTTTTTCCACCTTACATACCAACTCGGCTTCGGAAACTATTTCCCGGATCATTGATATTTTCCCCACCCAATACCAGGCGCAAGTCAGAATTACCCTGTCCCTTGTTCTGGAAGCAGTCGTTACTCAAGCCCTTCTTCCGCGAGCTGACGGTAAGGGTCGCGTGTTAGCTATGGAAATATTGATTCCCAATCCAGCCATCAGGAACTTGATTCGCGAAAACAAGATTCACCAGATTTATGGAACGATGCAAATGGGCCAGGAAAAATTTGGCATGCAAACATTTAATCAATCCTTGGCCAACCTTTACTTCAAGAGACTTATATCCCTCGAGACAGCGATGAGCGCTACCTCTAAACCTGAAGAGTTGATGGATATCATCCAACGCCGGGAAGGAACAAAGGTTACTTCCATGGGTTATATGCCCACGGGATATAGAAAATAATTGAGGTGAGAAATGCCTAGATTTCAATGGAAAGGGAAAAATCGCTATGGCGATGTGGTGGAAGGTGTTCGCGTGGCACGGTCGGTGGACGAGTTGCGCCTTACTCTCGAACGAGAACAGATTACGGTTATGGATGTCTCCCGCAAGGGAGTAGAACTCCAGATTCCT
This sequence comes from Candidatus Aminicenantota bacterium, assembly GCA_011042725.1. GTDB lineage: Bacteria > Acidobacteriota > Aminicenantia > Aminicenantales > Aminicenantaceae > JdFR-80. Next base: position 4,142 of record DQWD01000314.1, read on the forward strand.
TTCCTCCAACGGGGAAGAGTTAAGTTAAAAGAATTAGCGATCTTTAGCCGTCAGCTTTCAGTCCTCATTGATGCTGAGCTTCCCTTGATTCAAAGTTTAAACATTATGGCCGAGCA
>DQWD01000168.1 GCA_011042725.1 Candidatus Aminicenantota bacterium
CCTTATGATACAACTCTCTTTGCCTCCTGTGGTCTTTCTGGCCAAAGCATCAGAGAGGTAACTCCATATAAAATCGGTGACACCAGTGCCAGCTTACATATTTACCTGTTTTTTCAAGAAAACAGCGGATAATCAGAGATGTTTTCTTACCCCGGTCACCTGTTTATCTGGATGATTTTTGGTATCCTCTTTTTCTCCAATATGTAATATGTAACATATTTTCTTGACCTGAAGATGAACTTGAGATAACTTGAGAACAAGTATAAAAGGGAGACAGTCAAAATGAAAATATCAACAGTTGAAGAAATGAGAAAACTTGATCAGGCTGCCATTCAGGAATTTGGCCTAAGTGATGAAATCTTGATGGAAAATGCCGGGTTAGCTTCTTATCAGGTAATTGCCGAAGAAATTGACGTAGCTGGAGTTTGCTTTTTAGTTCTTTGTGGAGGAGGAAATAATGGAGGAGATGGCTTTGTTGTCGCCCGCAAGTTGTTCTCAAACGGAGGAAATGTTGAGATTCTATACCTGGGTGACGAGAAAAAATACAGGGGAGCCGCTCGAAAAAATTATGAGATTGCGCAGAAATTAGGTATTCCTCTTAAAAAACTCAATTCCCTTGAGGAGTTAGATCAAAGTTTGGGGCGCTGTGAGGTGGTCATTGATGCGCTCCTTGGAACTGGGTTAGATCGAGAAGTGGAAGGTTTTTATCGCGAGGTTATTTGTCGGGTGAATGAAACCGATAAAATTGTGGTCAGCCTAGATATTCCTTCGGGAATTAACGGAAATAACGGTTTAGAAATGGGAGAAGCCATCTGGGCTGATTTCACGATTACTTTTGGTTTGCCTAAGGTGGGCAATCTTCTTTATCCTGGGTTTAGTCATGGTGGCTATCTTTTTGTATCTCATATTTCTTTTCCTCCCCAATTAACCCAGCGCCAGCAAATAAAAACTGAAGTTAATCTTCCGCCTTTCTTGCCCGAACGCGCTGAAGATGGACACAAAGGGGACTTTGGAGACGTTTTGTTCGTGGCGGGGGCTTCAAGTTATTATGGGGCACCCTATTTTGCCGCGAAATCGTTTTTAAAGGCTGGGGGCGGTTACGCTCGTTTGGGGGCTATTCCTGCCGTCTGTCAGGTGGTGGCCACGAAAGGAAGTGAAATTGTTTTTCTTCCTCTCCAACCCACTGAACAAGGTTCGGTTGCCTTGTCTAACCTGGAGAAACTGCTGGAATTAACCGAGGAAGTTGATCTGGTCGTCATCGGCCCGGGACTATCTTTAAATCTTGAGACCCAGGAATTGGTGCGAAGGCTTGTTCGCCGGGCAAGAAAACCCGTGCTTATTGATGGAGATGGGTTGACCGCTTTAGCCCCGGAGGTTGAGATCCTTCCCTCCAGGGAAGCTCCAACCATTTTGACCCCTCATTTAGGAGAGATGTCTCGATTGGTGGAAATGCCCATCCCTTACATCAAAGAACATCGAGTTGAAGTGCTCCGTCAAGCGGCTCAAGAATGGAAGGTTTATGTGGTTTTAAAAGGAGCCCATTCTTTAATTGGCTATCCAGATGGGCATGTTTTTATTAATTTAAGCGGTAATTCAGGGATGGCTACCGCTGGCTCGGGGGATGTGCTTACCGGAACCATTGCCGCTGCCTATGGGCAGGGGATGGATATTGACGAGGCAGTTCCGGCCGGCGTTTTCCTCCACGGATTGGCTGGGGATCTGGCGGCCGAAGAAAAAGGTGAGGATGGAATTACAGCGGAGGATATTTTAGAGTATCTTCCCCTAGCAGTAGATGTCTTCCGGGAGCAATATGACGACCTGCTTGAGGATTATTACGGAAAAATTTTCATTATTTAAATTTGAAGATGACGGTCGTGCCCTCGAGCTTATTGTCCTTACCTTCAATGCCAATTCTTCCTTATCCCCAGGGGATTATAAATTCAATCAGAGGAGAACGGTTATTTTAATCTTTTATTTTAAGCCTTTTACTAGCTTAAATGCTTACCTGGTAATTCAAGGGAAAAGGAGTGGGTGATGCTTTTATTTTACAAAACAAAAAATTTCGCTTTAACAAGGAAAATTATTTGCCGAGTGATTATCTTCACCGCCGTGGGGTTAATGTCTCTTTCTTGGCTGCCGGTGAAGGCGAGTGAGGCGGCGGATGTTGCTTCTCTGCTGAGAAACTTTACCTGGCGTTCTATCGGGCCAGCCAATATGGGCGGTCGCATCTCTGATATCCAAGCTTTAGACGATGATTACCGAGTGGTAATTGTGGCTTCTGCTTCTGGCGGGGTGTGGAAATCTACCAATGCCGGCACTACCTGGACACCAATTTTTGATACTTATGGTTCAGCCTCCATCGGGGCCATAGCCATTTTTCAAAAAGATCCCAATATCATTTGGGTCGGCACCGGAGAAGCCAACGTGCGCAATAGTGTAAGTTGGGGAGACGGGATTTATAAATCTATTGATGGAGGCCAAACTTTTGTGAAAATGGGCCTCAAAGACACTCATCATATAGCTAAAATTGTCACTCATCCAACCGATCCCGATGTCGTTTATGTGGCTGCCCAAGGGCATTTATGGGGTTATACTGGGCAGAGAGGTTTATTCAAAACAACTGATGGCGGGAAAACTTGGGTTAAACTCACCACTGGTTTACCTGATGATGGACGCACCGGGTGCACAGAAATTGAACTAGATCCTCACCATCCAGATGTTCTTTATTGTGCCTTTTGGGAAAGGATTCGTTATCCCTACCGGTTTTTAAGCGGTGGACCAAATGGTGGGATTTTTAAATCAACCGATGGGGGACAGACTTGGCGCCGCCTAACCAAAGGTCTTCCTCAGGGAGATATTGGCCGCATTGGATTGGCTATCTATCGGCAAAATCCGCAGATAATCATGGCCATTGTTGAACATGGCTACCAGCCTCGTCCGGGAACCAAAGAATACGAAGATATGTCTAAGTTGGGAAGTGGTGTTTATCGCTCGGAAGATGGTGGCGAAACCTGGACTTTTCTTAACCGCTATAACAATCGTCCCTTCTATTACAGCCAGATCTATATCAATCCTTTGGATGACCAATTAGTTTATGCCATGGGAACCAGAGCGATGGTTTCCACCGATGGAGGACGAACATTTAAAGAAGGCATGCCTGGCATTGCCGGCGATTTCCACGTGATGTGGTTGGATCCTCATGGCCGCGATAGATTTTATGTCGGCAATGATAAGGGAGTTTCCCTCACCCACGATCAAGGTCTGCATTTCAACTTTTTTGACAATTTCGCCATTGGCCAAATTTATGCCATCTCTGTCGATATGAGAGATCCTTACTATGTTTATGTTGGCCTTCAAGATAATGGCGTTTGGGGCGGGCCGGGTAATAGTCGGGATTTTAACGGCATTCTAAACGATCATTGGTTTAAGTTTCACAGTGGAGATGGTTTTTACACTGCCATTGACCCGACTAATTGGACAGTGGTATACTCGGAAAGCCAAAATGGGCGTCTCCGGCGAAATCATGCTTTATTCCGCCAACAATCGGTGAATATTACTCCCCGGCAGGAAAACACCTATAATTGGCAGGAAGTAATTCCTCAGCCCGTTGATAAAGATCATCCCGTGGTCAGGAAAAATTGGAATACTCCCTTTATTCTTTCCCCCCATAATCCGCACACAATTTACTATGGAGCGAATTATTTATTCAAGAGTGTAGATCGTGGAGACCATTGGCGTGTGATTAGCCCCGATTTATCCACTAATGATCCCAAGAAAACCTTTCGGGAAAGCGGGGGACTAACCAGGGATGTTACCGGAGCCGAAACTCACTGCACGATTACTACCATTTCTGAATCCTCTTTAAAAGCTGGTTTAATTTGGGCGGGCACCGATGATGGTCAAATTTGGCTAACTCGAAATGATGGCCAAACTTGGGAGAAAGTCTCATCTAATTTAAGAGGAATTCCACCCGGACTGTGGGTGACTAGAGTGGAAGCTTCTCATTTTGATGAACAAACAGCTTATGTAACCATCGATGGTCATCGCAGTGATATTTTTCAACCATTTGTCTTTAAAACGGCTGATTTTGGTCAGAGCTGGGTCAATATAACTTCAAATCTACCTCAAGGACATTGTGTTCATGTCATCCGGGAAGATTTAATTAATCCCAGTCTTCTTTTTGTCGGCACTGAATTTGGTGTTTTTGCTTCTCTAGACGGCGGTAAAAATTGGTTCC
>DQWD01000142.1 GCA_011042725.1 Candidatus Aminicenantota bacterium
AGCCGGTGCCATCCAGGATGAAGGGGTTCTCCGAGCTGCTTTAGATGCTGGAGTAAACTATATCGATACCGCCGAAGAATATCCGGGCCATCATCGGATAGTAGCCAAAGCTATTAAAGGCCTGGATAGAAAATCAATCTTTATCACTACTAAACTGGCTGTAAAAGAAGAGAATGAATCTAAAGCAAGCTTTCTCCGTCGCGCTCAACGTTGTTTGGAAGAGCTGGAAACGGAATATGTTGATTGCTTAATGATGCACATGCCCGAAAGAGTCGAAACCATTAAAACACCTGGTTTTCACCAAGCCCTTCAAGAGCTAAAAGCGGCCGGCCGAGTGCGTTTCGTTGGGATTTCCAATCATGGCTCTTTTTGGTTTAAAGACCCAGCTCAATCTATGGAAAAAGTTCTTTTAGCCGCTGCCGAAGATGGACGCTTTGATGTCTTCCTCCTGGCCTATAATTTTCTAAAAATGGACCAGGGTGAAAAAGTGCTACGAATAGCTCATGAAAAAAATATTGGAACTGCCTTAATGAAAACCACTCCCCTCGCCATTTATTATAACTTAAAAAAACGAGTAGAAGAATTAAGAAAGCAAGGCAAGAAAGTCCACCCCCTCTTTGAAGAAGGCTTAAAACGCTATCAGACAAAATTAGAAAAAGCAGAATCCTTCATCAAAAAATACAACTTGCAGAACCCACAAGAAATCAAGGATGCAGCTATAAAATTTTGTCTCTCTAATCCCTATGTCAATACTGTCTGTTGTCTAGGCCGCACTTTCGATGAAATGGAGCAATTTATTGCTCTTTCCGGTCAAAAACTTTCTTCTCCGGAAAAATCTCGTCTCCAGGCTTACCAAGAAGGATGCGGAGAACTTTACTGCCGACATGCCTGTGGCTTTTGTGAACCCTCTTGCCCTCAGGAAGTCCCGATTAACACCATCATGCGGTATAATTATTATTTCTCTGTCCAAGCAAGGGAAAAGGAGGCCATGATCCTTTACCAACAGATTCCAGGGAATAAAGTCGAGGCCTGCCAGACTTGTCCTGGCTATTGCGAAAAAGCGTGCCCCTATGGAGTTCCGATTCAAGGTATGCTTCTTGTGGCTCACCACCAACTCTCTTTTCCTTAAATCGAAAACAAACTAAGTTATTCTTCAGTTATTTTCTAAACTTTAATCCCTAAAAAGAAAATCATTTACCCTTTAGTTTAAAAAGTCTATTTTTACTGAGAAATCAATTAAATCAAAAATACATCCATCTTTATATTAGGTTATTTGTCTTCTCCTTCTAAAGCAACTTAAAGCACCTTACGAATCTAAGCTCTTGCTATCCAGTTATAAATCAATAATCGGCTCATATCGAAGACTGGCCAGATAGAAAAGGATAATATTCTGCTGATTTTTTGAGCCGGGAAACTAAATTTTTCTTGCCTTCTTTGAATTTTTTAGGAAAATTTAAGATAAAAGATTATGTTTTCTCTTCTAACTATTTACTCAAATCAAAGGAGGATTAGCTTATGAAAAAAGTCTGGATCACCACGCTTATCTGGGGACTGGTTCTTTTTTTCTCCCTCACTCCAACGGCCAGTCTATCTGCTTCAAAGGGGCTCAAGGTATTTATCTCCGTTGACATGGAAGGTATTAGTGGAGTTATTAATTGGGAAGAGGTCAGTCGCAACGGACAAGATTACTCCCTCTTTCGTCGGCTGATGACTGAGGAGGCAAACGCCGCTGTCGAGGGCGCTTTAGCTGCTGGAGCAACGGAAATTGTGGTCCGTGACTCTCACGGCAGCGCTCGAAATATCCTCCCGGATTTACTCCATCCTCAAGCCATGCTAATCCGCGATTGGGGAGGAAGTCCTCTCTCGATGATGGAAGGCTTAGATGAAAGTTTTGATGCGGTTATTTTCATTGGTTATCACGCTCGGGCCAACACTCCTGATGCCACTTTAGACCACACCATGACCGGCGCTTTCTATGAAGTCACCCTGAATGGCCTTCCTATGCCTGAGGCAGGCATTAATGCCTTCATCGCTGGTCAATTTGGTGTCCCTGTAGTCTTGGTGGCTGGTGATCAAGCTATCTGTAATCAGACTAAAGAACTTTTGGGAGAAGTAGAAACAGTGGCGGTCAAAAAAGGAATCGGTCAAGCAGCACTGATGCTTAGTCCCCAAAAAGCAAGGGCTTTGATAAAAGAAAAAACTACTGCGGCCTTAAAAAGACTATCAGATTTTAAGCCTTACAAGCTCTCACCACCTTACACAATGATTATCACTTATAAAGACGAAGAAAGAGCCAACGAAACGGCCTGGCTTCCAGGAGCAAAAAGAGTGGGCCCAACTTCTGTCTCTTTCACCAGTTCAGACTTCATGGATATTCTTCGCTTTTTTTTGTTCGCTGAGTAAAATTAACTATTTGGAAAATACCCCTCTCCTCCTAGGTTGACCGGTATCTATCTTATTGTTATTTAGTGGCTCTTGGCTATCCCTCCCGGTTAAGAGAGAAAATAGCCTCATTTTCTGCTCAAGAAGAAAGAGAGACTTCCTTAGACCGAAATTTTACAGGATTAAGAAACAAGGGAGATATTAAAATTCAAAAAGAAGCAAACATTATTAAAACAACTCCCAAGCCTCCAAAAATTCACAAGAATAAATAAAGGAGGAGAAGAACGAAAAAAGCCACTTTCCGTTTCTATGAAGAATTAAATCGTTTTCTTCCCTCCGAGCAAAGGAAAAAGGATGTGCTTTTTACCTGGGAGGGTAAGTGTCAGGTAAAAGAAGCTCTCCAATCATTTGGCATCCCGCCTGATGATGTTGATTTAATTATTATCAATCAGGAATCGGTAGACTTAGATTATCTTCTTAAAGACCATGATCGAGTGGCTGTTTTTCCTGTATTTGAAACGTTTGATATTTCTTCGCTAATTAAAATTAGGGACAAACCACTTCGACGACTCAAATTTATCGCCACCAAGGAGTTAGCTGCCCTAGCCAAACTTCTCCAGGAAAAAGGACTAAATTGCTCATTATTTAATCTTGATCCAAATGAGGAATTGATAAAATTAGCTTCTCTTGAGCAGAGAATTATCCTGACTAAAAAAACATCTCTTCTCTACTCCCTTCGAGCATCTCGAGTACATTTAGTTCGAGCACAAAAAGCTCAGGATCAACTAAAAGAAGTCCTGACCAAATTCCAGATTGAGAAAACAAACCAAGATTAAACTTGCCTTTCCCGGGCTTTCTTATTAACTTTAACTTAAAAGGGTCTTAAAATTTGCTTTTAAAAAACTGGGGACAAAAAAAGAAAAAACTGGGGACGCAATACATATTTACCCTATTTTTTAAACTAACTAAATGGTCAATACAATAAATAATTCATAGAAAAAACGCTTTTTTAGTTATAACGCACTGGGAGATAAAATATTGGAAGCAAAAAGAAATAGCTATTAAAATTAAATATTGGAAAAATATCTTGAAATCCATAAACAATTACGGTTTTCTAGATTGAGACTTTCCTAGGCATGGAACTGAAATGTCCCGTCACTTGGGGACAAAGCCAAAAAACAAGTAGGACAAAATTTCCAGAAGAAGGGACAGAAAGTCAATGATTGATTATCTTCTAGATAAATTTTTTTTCATTTTCCATTCCAGCTTGATTGTCTTTAATTTGCTCGGCTGGGCTTGGAAGAAGACTCGGCCAGCTCATTTTATTGTCACTACCTTGACCGCTTTATCCTGGTTTGGGTTGGGCCTTTGGTATGGTTTTGGCTATTGCCCGAGTACTGATTGGCACTGGCAAGTAAGATACCGCCTCGGTTATCAGGATCTACCCGATTCTTATCTCCAATTTCTTTTCGAGCATCTAACAGGTCAAACCATAGCTCCTCAACTAGTAGATGCCGTGGCCGTCGTTGCTCTCTTAGGTGCTTTAGGAATCTCGATAATTCTCAATTATTACCACTGGAAGCACCGCCACGCCTTCCTCCCCAGCAAGACAAGAAGCAGGTGAACTAAAAATAAAGTCAACCAAAATTATGGAAATGCGCAAAACAAGATTCTGATTCTTTTTCTTTCTTCTTCATTCTTTCTCTTTCATTCATTCATTCTTTCTCTTTCTTTCTCTTTCTTTCTTTCTTTCTTTCTCTTTCTTTCTTTCTTTCTTTCTCTCTCTCTTTCTTTCTCTCTCTCTCTCTCTCTCTCTCTCTCTCTCTC
>DQWD01000108.1 GCA_011042725.1 Candidatus Aminicenantota bacterium
AATTTACCGGGCGCATTTTCGCCGGCGACGAGAAGGGCGGTGAAGAAATGGCCTTAAAAATCTCGACCGAAGCGGAAACATTTCCTTCGCCTTGACATAGTAACTCATTCCCCTCACTTGGGGGCAAAAGCAATTATTTATTGTATGGCCCATTTAGTTAGTTTAAAAAATGGGGTAAAAGAGTAAGCTGTCACCTATTTTATTTTCGAGAAAATAGGGTAAATGGGTGAGCTGTCACCAGATTTTCAAAAATTAAATGTCCCCAGTTTTTTTAAAAAAATAAGGTAAATATGTATTGTGGCCCCAGTTTTCTTGTCAGTTTTCTTGATTTATCCTTTTTCATTTTTAATAACAGCTCGGCAGACTCTGGGAATGCCCTGGCAATCAGACTGGAAAGACACCGACTCCCATTGGGGCCCAAATAAATCTTTGACCTTCTGAGCTTGATTCCAGCCAATTTCTAATATCAGTGTTCCCCCTGATTTAAGCAGTAACGGCGCTTCTCTGACCAATTTCTCGATGACATCAAGGCCTTGCGGACCAGCTACCAAAGCACAACTCGGCTCATAATTCTTGATAGATGGAGAAAGCTCTTCCCATTCAGTAATGGAAATATAAGGAGGATTAGAGACAATTAAATCGAAGCCATCCCTTGTCGAGGATTTTTTAAACAAGCTCAATCCATCGCCCTGGATAAGCTCAACATTTTTAACCTGATGGAATTCGAGATTGCGTTTCGCCCAAGCCAAAGCATCGGGCGAAATATCAGTAGCCAAAATAAAAGTAGAAGGCCGTTCTTTAGCCAAAGAAATAGCAATATTTCCACAGCCTGTCCCAATATCAAGAATCCGAGCCTTTTCTTCAGGAAGAACAAGCTGGAGAACTTCTTCGACGACCAATTCCGTTTCGGGCCGAGGAATAAGAACTCCTTGACCAACAAGAAACGGGAGGCTCCAAAATTCTTTCTGCCCGGTTAAGTAAGCCGCGGGGAAACCTAAAGAACGAAGGGCCAGCAACCGGTAGTATTTTCGGCGCAAAGAAAGAGGGGGAATCCAGGTTGGAGATGTATAATATTCTTCCTCACTCAAACCAGTGGCCGCTAAAAGCAGAACTTTGGCCTCCAATTCTGGATTTTCTAAATGAATAAGGCTTTCCCGGCCAAAATTGAAGAGTTTGTTTAAGTTAGCCATTTTTTTATTTTATGAAGCTTTTATTTTTTGTTTTTCCAAGGAAGACAGCATTTGGGCTTGATAATGAAAAGTCAAAGCATCAATAATTTCATCAAGTTCACCATCCAAAATACATTCTAATTTATGTAAAGTTAAATTTACGCGGTGGTCGGTAACTCGAGATTGAGGAAAATTATAGGTCCGTATTTTTTCGCTCCTTTCTCCTGTTCCTACTTGCGATCTTCTATCCTGGGCAATTTTTTCTTTTTGTTCTCTCTGGACTTGGTCAAGCAGACGCGATCTTAAGATCCTCATGGCTTTTTCTTTATTGCGGTGTTGTGATTTTTCGTCCTGGCAAGAAACAACGATACCTGAGGGCTTATGAGTTATTCGAATGGCGGTATAGTTCCGATTGACATTTTGACCTCCTGGTCCTGAAGCCCCAAAGGCTTCTATCCGGAGATCTTTAGGATCAATTTGAACATCTACTTCTTCTGCTTCGGGTAAGACAGCCACGGTTACCGTCGAAGTATGAATTCGTCCGCTGGCTTCTGTCTGCGGAACTCGCTGCACCCGATGAACCCCGCTTTCATATTTAAGAAGTGAATACACCCGATCTCCTCTAATATTGAGAATCGCCTCCTTAAATCCCCCGATTGGTGAATAACTAGCTTGCATGAGCTCATGATTCCATCCCTTTTTTTCCGCATAACGCATATACATCCGGCAAAGATCTTGAGCAAAAAGAGAGGCTTCATCCCCCCCCGCGCCAGCTCTAATTTCGAGAAAGACATTTTTTTCATCATTAGGGTCTTTGGGGATTAACATTATTTTCAATTCTTCAATGAGTTTTTGTTCTTGACGCTGCAAAGTTTTAAGCTCCGCTTCAGCTAAAGACCTCAACTCTTCATCGCTCTGGGGATGTTTCAGGATTTCTTTCGACTCTAAGATATCTCTGCGGATTTTCTTTAATTGCGCATATTTCTCAACTAGGGGTTCTAATTCCGCTCTTTTTTTCGAAATTTCCCGCAATTTCTGAGGATCAGAAAGAAAGCGGTGATCAGTGAGGTCCGCGGTTAACTTATCGTACTTTTCTTTTATCCTTTCCAGCTCCTCAATCATCAGACCTCGCCTGTAATATTTCCATACTTTTTCCTGAATTTCTCTACTCTTCCGGCACTATCGACAAATTTTTGCTTACCGGTAAAGAAGGGATGACATTGAGAACAAATTTCGACTCTAATCTCTTTTTTAGTTGACCGGGTCTTAAAAGTATTGCCACAAGCACAAACTACCGTGCATTCTACATATTCAGGATGAATTCCTTTTTTCATCTCATTTCTCCTTTTAAATTAGAGTGAATTATATCAGATTTACCCTCACTAGACAATCTCATGGCTGGGACCATTGGTTTTGTTTCATCTTGGATTTAAAACATTCCCAATCGATAGTAAAAGAAAAATTATCTTCGGCTTGTTTTACTTTATTCTTATATTCAGAACTTTTAAAATAGCTTTTTAATTCAGGGTTTAAGGGATAGACCTGTTCCTCAGCAGTCCATTCGTATACTTTCCCGTCATGGCTATGCAAACAACCCCAATAGACAATCCAGGCTAATTGTTTAATAGAAACAGAAAGAGCTGTCTTCCGAATTTTCCTCACTTCAGCTTCTTTTAAAGGATTAATAAAGTTGAAATAACGAGAAAAAAGCACTGCATTATGAAAATAAGCAGGGAAAGCCACCAGGCCATCAGCTTTGATTAAGCGGGCAACATAAATAAACAAATCCATAATTTTCCGGCTGAGTTTTAATCCAGGATGCTTTTGCCCAGGAAGAGGGAGGTCTTCCGGTGAAAAATTCAACTTTGGATTCTGAAGAGTTAGCCATTCCAAAAATAAAAATCGCCACCGGGTTTTACTAAATTTAAAATCCAGAGGGGGAGAAAAAGAGAAATATCCTTCCTTGATTTTTAGATCGACAACCAACTTTTCAGGATCTTTGGTCTCATGGAATATTTGAAAATGCTGGGTTGGATAAGATGAGGAATCGACTTGAAAGACAAGAGGCCAGAGGTCTCTCTTGCGAGCCTCTTTAATAAAATTTCTCTTTTTTAAAACTTGGACAACCTCCTGGAGCACATAACGGCCAAGAAATAAAGTGCTTCCTCTTGATTGCGCTCCTTCGAAAGATATATCTTCTTCCCTAAGGATGGTCTCTGTTATTTTCGTTTTATCTTTCCAAAACATTTTATTACCCTAATCAAATTCTAATTCTAGGTAAAAAGCTTTGTAAATTCAAACAGCTAATTACCAATAAATGTCAAAGTGGCTCACTACCCTTTGAAATATTGCGAGGCCAGCTTCCCCGAACTATAACTTCTCCCCGGGCAAGAAATATATTTTAACTAGAAGAGACAACCTTAATCTGGATTAGCCATTCCCCAAAAAAATCCAGCCCCCTTTCTCCTCTCCCCGAATAAAAACTGCGGTTAGAAAGCATTCCCAGAAAAATTCAAAAAGAATAAAATTTTTTAACTTTAATGAGAAAATATTCAACTTGGTTTCGTCTTTAAAATTGGGTGCGCTTAATGTGGCCCCTTCTTGACAGGGATGGCTTCCTGGTCGTCATCCTTGTCCCCGCCCAGGAGAGGGGGCCACTCTTTTTATAACTATCATTTTACATTTCTAATCCAAATAACTAATAAACCAAGAACTGGCTATATTTTTCTCTCGGTAGATTAGTAATTATTAGGCTTTGCCCCCAAGGGAGGGGAAACAAAATCGAGCGAAAGGCGAAGGAGAAGGTCAAAGCAACATTGAAGATTTAGCCTTCCGGAACCGTCCTTCGAGGGAACCCGGCCGCCTCGGGCGCCGAGCGCGTATTGAGCACAGCTCGTTTAGAGTTTTGTAACTCATCTTAACTTTGAAACTCATATTAACAGAGAATAAAATCCAAAGGTTCGAATTTACCGGGTGCAGTTTCGCCGGCGACGAGAAGGGCGGTGAAGAAATGGCGTTAAAATCTCGACCGA
>DQWD01000361.1 GCA_011042725.1 Candidatus Aminicenantota bacterium
AATGGTTAGGAAAAAGAGGAGTACTAAGACCAACTGCTGCCGCTGCAGCAGCCCCTTTGAGAAAATTTCGTCTAGAAATGCTTTTCATTTCCCCTCCTTGGAGAAGATTTTTTCATCAAGCTTAATATTTAAATTAAACCGGAGTTAAAAAACCCAAATATTAATACGCAATAAAGCCGCAATTGGTTGCCGGTATAGAGTGAGAGCTTCATTCTTGTTGAAGTGTTTCCTGAGAAAAATGGGGCTGCTCTGGATTTTTTACTATTGTCAGGCCGTTTTCTTTCTGGATAGAACCCGCCCATTGTTCCCTAGCTTTCTCCCAGGCCAACCATAAGACCACCCACAATCCTAGAACCAAAGGAAATAACCACATTCTAATCTCCTGGGAAAGAAATATTTTTTTCTTTATCTCCCCTCTGGCAATAATTATTCTATAATTATAATCCTAGAAATCAAATGATAAAAATGCGCATGATACAATTAAGCTAAATAAACAAAATAAAATTAAAAATAAATAAAATGGAAAGGTTAAAACTGGGAATTAGCGCTTGCCTTCTAGGGAAAAAAGTTCGTTATGATGGAAGAGATGCCTATGATTCTTATTTAATTGACCTTTTTAGCCCTTATTTCCAACTGGTTCCTATCTGTCCAGAAACAGAAGCAGGCCTGGGAATACCTCGAGAGCCAATGATGCTGGTGGGCAACAAAAATTCGCCTCGCCTGGTGGTGATCAAAACAGGTAATGATGTGACCAAGAAGATTATTGCCTGGGCCCAGAGGAAACTTAAAGAAAAAGAGATAGAACATCTTGGAGGATTGATCCTCAAAAGCAAATCTCCTAGCTGTGGTTTAAAAAGAGTAAAGTTATTTAAGGGAAAGCCCCCCCCTTCCCGCGAGGGAAAGGGCCTTTTTGCCCAAAGTTTTCAGGAGAAATTTCCTTTTATTCCTGTTGAGGAAGACACCGAGCTTCAGCAGACTCAGCAAAGGGAGAATTTTATCAACCGAATATTTATCCTTTATGAATGGAGAAGGTTCTTACAAAAAGGTAAGGATATAAAATTTCTGGTTGACTTTCACTCCCGATTTAAATCATCTCTCCTAGCCCAAAGTCAAAAATATTATTACCAAATGGAAAAATTAGTTAAGCAGGCGCAGCATTTCCCCCTAGAAGAAATTATTAAGCAATATAGCCAATTATTAGTAAAGGCTTTATCCTTGAAGGCCACAAACAAAAAACACAGCTATACACTTAATTACTTATTGGCTTTTTTAAAAAAGAGTCTCCAACCGGAGGAAAAAAAAGAATTGTTAGATGTTATTTCATCCTATCAAAAAGGAGAAATACCCCTTGTCATTCCGATTACTTTGATTAATCATTATGCCCAGAAATACAACCAACCCTATCTTCAACAACAATACTATCTCCACCCTCATCCCTTACAATTAAAGCTTCTAAACCATGCCTAATGGAAAAATGGCCAAAAAATTGGTGAAAAAATTGGTGACAGCTTACCTATTCACCCTATTTTTTTGCCTTAGTGACACCAGTGATGACACCAGTGACAGTTCACCTATTTACCCTGTTTTCAAATTTTGAGGGGGGCTAAACCAAAATAATTCCTTGGCAAGTAAAAAAAAATTTGCAATATAATAAAACCAACCAAAGCTCACTAAAAAATGGATGGAAATGAAACGAAAGATTGAAATTTCGGTATTAGTTCTCCTGGTTGGATTAAGTATCGTCGCCATTATTCTGACAACAGGAAAAGATAATCAACAGCCTTTAGACTTTGAGCCCACAATTACTTCCTCCCCCACCCTCTCTTCCCGAGAAATTACCATTCGCAATATGACCAAAGAAGCAATCACTTTTTATCTTAAAACTTACAATTCCGCCGAAAACCCTCACCCAGTAGCTATTTCTCCCCAGGAAATTTATCGTTTTTCAGCCTCATCTCTAACCCAAATTAGCTTCAAACAAGGGAATGAATCGGTTTCCCGACTTCTTTCCCCAGGAAATCCCTACGCTTTTCGCTATGATGAAAATAACTTGGTTGAAATATGGCAGGCCTCCCATAGTCGGGAGGATGCCATCGATTTAGCTCCTTATGTACCTACTCCTCTAGCTGTGGTGGACAAGATGTTAGAGTTAGCTGAATTATCCTCTGATGATGTTATCTATGATCTTGGCTGCGGTGATGGGAGAATTGTCATCAGCGCGGCCAGCAAATACGGTGTTCGAGGAGTAGGTATCGACATCGTACCGGAAAGAATAAAAGAATCAAAAGAGAACGCCAAAAAAGCAGGCGTGGAAAATAAAGTCGAGTTTATCCTTGATGACGTCTTAAAAGTTGATATCTCCGAAGCCACGGTGGTTACTCTTTATCTGTTACCTGAATCTAATGCCCTTCTTCGTCCAAAATTAGAAAAAGAGCTGCGACCCGGAACTTATGTTATCTCCCACAACTACACTATTCCAGGATGGGAAAATAAGTTAATTAAAGAAGAGACAGTGGTAACCAACGCACCTAACGAGCATAATATTTATGTTTATCGACGCTAATTATTTTTAGACTTGGAGCGAGTTATACCTAGAATGACAACTAATCCTCCGGTGATTTGAATTGTGGCGGAAGCAGTCTTAGACCGAACTATACCTGGAATGGCAACTCGCTTTTTTCGCTTTTTCGGTCCTTCCCAATTACCAACTTAAATATCCAGCCCTGACCGTAATCTCTATTCCTAGTCTGAAGAGCGTTTATAACTGATTGCCAATCCCCTCCGGCTCTCGGGGTGAATAAAAGTTTCAAAACCAACCTGACTTTTCATAAACTCATAGTACTCCGCCCCTCCCCATCTATTGCGCCTAAACCTTCCCCGCCGCGGAGCATAAACATTGTGAGCAGTTAGACATCCTCCCTCAACTAATTTAGGAATAAGAGCTTGAGCATATTTTACATACCAATTTTTATCAGCATCGATAAAAATAAAATCAAACGGGCCTTCTAATTCATAAACAAGTTGATGAGCATCGCCTAGGCGGGCGTCGATAAAATCACTCAACCCAGCTTCTTTAAAATTAGCTAACGCTTCTTGATAACGCCGTTCATTAATTTCAACAGTAATAAGCTTTCCTCCTGTCTTGCTTAGAGCCCAAGCTATCCAAATGGCGGAGTGCCCCGTAGATGTTCCAAGCTCTAAAGCCCGCGTGTAGTTATTTTCTAAAATGAGATTGTAAAGAATTTGCCCATCCTGGGTAAGAACATTCATGTCTCGCCATGAATAGCGTTGACTCTCCAAAAATGCCTTAACTTTCCGGTCAAAATCGTCATTTTTGGATTGGATAATACCAAGGGATGAGCTAATGAGAATTCCTCCGAGAATTATGGTCAAGGCCAAAAGTTTAAATTTTCTTAACTTATTCATTTTAATCCCCCTTCTATCACTATTTCTATCATTATTCTTATTTTTCTACTTTTCTCCCTCCCCTTAATAATTTTATTTTACAACTTTTTGCAAATTACATCATTTACATTTAATCCCCCTAGAAAAGATAAAAGACAAAAGATAAAAGTAAAGCCATCGCCATAAATCGCCGTCAACCTAAATTGAATTAGGCCGACTCCTGGTAATCCACAATTACCCCGGCCAAAGATCAATGGCAGGTGTCTCGAGCAAATAAAAAATAGATTGGCAGGCCAGCTAGAACAGTCAAGATGGCCACCGTGGAAGGTATCGGCCGCTCGAGAAAACCTAAAATCAAAATTAACACTCCAGCGAAAATGTAGAGTAGAGGAACAATGGGAAAACCGATCATCTTTATCTTTCGGCGCAATCCTTGTTGATGGTAAAGTTTAAATACTCCCGCTACGGCCAACAAAGGAAAAATCCCCAAAGAAAACCCCATGTAAGTTAAAATTTGTTCAAATGTTCCCCAAGTAATAAAAATAATGGCGATTAAACCTTGAATAAGAATCGATTTAGTCGGCACCCTAAAAGTTGGGTGGACAAAAGCTGCCCAGCGAAGAAAATACCCATCTCGAGCCATGGCATAGTACACGCGAGGACCTAGGATGATAAAAGCACTAAGAGAAGAAAAAAGAGCAAAGGCGATAATAATCGAGATGACCCTCCCG
>DQWD01000073.1 GCA_011042725.1 Candidatus Aminicenantota bacterium
CCTCTTCATTACCTCTTCCATTATCCTCCCATCATCTTTTCTTGCTTGACTTACAATAAGCGAGGGGCTATATTTCCTTCTGGCCAAAAATTTATTAATGATTTTTCATCAGATCTGAATTAGGATTGAAAATTTAAATGTTTGGTAACATCGGTTTCCCCGAATTGATGCTCCTCCTGGCTATTGCTCTCCTCATTTTCGGGCCGAAAAAATTACCTGAAGTCGGGCGATCAATCGGAAGAGCCATTCGGGAGTTTCGCCGCACATCAGAAGAAATAAGAGAAAAAATTGAAGAAGAAATTGAATTTGAGGAATTAAAAGAAGTGCAACAAGAAGTTCAAAAAGAGACAAACGAAGAAAAGCCAGATAATACTCCAGAAAAAGGGGACAATGACCCTATGTCTTCGGAATTGATCTCCTCCCAACCCGAAGCTCAACCAGAAACCCCAGAGAAATCAAGAGCAAATGACGAAGAAAAAAAAGACTCCGGATGAAATGACCTTCCTCGAGCACCTCGAGGATCTCCGCAAACGCATCTTCTACTCGGCCTTATTCATCATCGTGGCTGTTATTCCTGCCTGGATTTTCAGCAAAGACCTTTTCGATATCTTAGCTCGTCCAGTCACCCAATTCTTACCCGAAGGAGAAAAACTAGCTTACACCACCCTCACTGCTCCTTTCATGCTTTATATCAAAGTTTCCTTTCTGGCGGCTATTTTCCTCAGTTCTCCTTTCATTTTTCTTCAGCTTTGGTATTTTATCGCTCCCGGTCTTTACCATCATGAGAAAAAATATGTGATTCCATTCGTTCTTTTTACTTCCTTCTTTTTCATCTTGGGAGCAGTATTCGGTTATTTTGTGGTTTTTCCCTGGGCTTGTCGCTTTTTCCTCAATATGGGGAAGGATTTTCAAGCCGTGATTACGGTGGACAAATATTTTTCCCTAGCACTCCGGGTCCTTCTCGGCATCGCCCTTGTCTTTGAACTCCCCACGCTGGTTTTCTTTCTCTCTCGCATGGGCTTAGTTACTCCCCGCTGGATGATTAAAAATTTCAAATACGCTGTTTTAGTAGTATTTACCATCGCCGCCATTATCACCCCAACTCCCGATATGATCACCCAAAGCATCATCGCTTTCCCCATGCTCGGACTCTATGGCTTATCTATTCTAATTGCCTTAATCTTTGGTAAAAGAAAACGGCCCTTTTCTTCGCCACCGGAGCGGACAGGTTAAGATATGAGCCTATAGCCCCAAGAAAACTGAATCTTTCTCCAGGTTGACAGCAGAGATTATGGAAAAGAGAATACATTAACAACCAAAAGATAAATGGCGACAAAAAAAAAGCTCAGGATTATTGGTCTTACCGGAACCAATGGTGCTGGCAAGGGAGAAGCAGCCGCTTTTTTCCACCAGAAAAGTTATGAAATTTACTCTCTATCCGACATTCTTCGCGAAGAGTTAGTCAAGCGGGGCCTCCCTTTGTCTCGAGATAATTTGATCAAAACAGGCAACGAGCTCCGCCAAAAATTCGGAGCTGATATCCTCGCCAAGAAAGCGTGGGCCCGGATTAAATCTAAAGCTGTCGTGGATAGTATTCGTAACCCCAGTGAAGTGGAGTTTTTCCGAAAAAAGGCCTCTTTTGTGCTGTTAGCTATCGATGCTCCTGTTGACCTTAGATTCAAAAGAATCATGAGACGGGGCCGCTTGGAGTCAATTAAGAACCTGGAGGAATTTATAGCCAAAGAGGCTGAAGAAATGTCATCAAATCCCAGTCAACAGCAACTTCAAGCTTGCTTAGCTCTGGCCGATTATACAATAATCAATGATGGAACCTTGTCCGAATTTCATCAAAAACTGGAGAAATTTTTATGAAGCCCAAAAGAATTTCTAAAGAAGAATATTACTTGGGTATTGCCCGGGAGGTAAGCCAAAGAAGCACTTGTTTTCGGCGCTCTATCGGGGCTTTAATCGTTCGGGATGACCAGATAATTTCTACTGGTTACGTCGGCGCTCCGCGGAAAACAAAAGATAGCTTTCAACACGGAGTTTGCTTACGCGACAAACTCAACATTCCTCACGGACAACGTTATGAGCTATGTCGGAGTGTTCATGCCGAACAGAATGCCATTATCAATGCTGCCCGGGCAGGGGTAAGCTTGCTGGGTGGAGACATGTACATCTTTGGCTCTGATTTTAAAAATAAAAAACCTATCGATGCTTTCCCTTGTTTTATCTGTAAAAAAATGATTATCAACGCTGGCCTAAAACGAGTCATTTGCTCGACTGCGGATGGAGGCTTTAGAATTTTTGAAGTCGAGGAATGGGTAAAGGACTGGCGGAAAGAAGATATCATCGATGATAAGCATCAGTATGGATAACCAGTTGGCTTCTTATAAAGATGTTAAGCTGAACTGGTCTAAACTTGGTCATAAAAATGCCTCCGCCTCCCGTCCACTACTCTCTGGTTTTTTTGGGGCTTGATCGAAAGTAATGCCAAACCAATTTCAACTCCTCGATACCAACCCTGATTTGGCAAAAAAAAATGGCAGTTGGGGAAAAGAAGATGGAAAGGGCGTTTCTTTTAATTTTAATCCTTCTCTAGGTTTAAAAAAAAGCATTAAGCTAGCCTTTAGTTTTCTCCTGCTTGTTCCCCTTCTCTTGCCTGGATTCTCCTTTCTTTACTCCCTTAATAAACAAATGGTGGCTGTCAATTTAAGACAATCTTATGACCCCCGCTCCTGGCTAAGCCAAGCCAAAGGGAAGTTTATCTTCTCCTATTCCTACCTTAATCGCCAAGGAACACCAGCAATTTTTTTTCCTCTCGCCTTCGATTCTTCCAAAAAGCCCCAAAAAAACTCTAAAACGGCTGCTCTTTCCCCTTCTTACTTCTTGCCGACCACCGTTAATTTAAAATTAGAGGATCATCAAAATAATCTTAAACTGAGTAGGCAAGCGAATGAGGGAGTCCCTGACCAATCGGCGGCCCGAAAAGTTATTTTGGGCAATGAAAAGTTATTCACGAAAAAATTCTTGCTTAAATTAAAAGACCAACGGCTGGGGCTGGTGGTTAACCAAACCTCTCGTTTGCCTGATAAGACTCCTTTATGGGAAGCCATTCTAAATCACCAGCTTTCGTTAACCGCTATTTTCACTCCCGAACATGGGCTCCAGGCAAATATTGAAGGTGGGCAACCAGTTAGCAATAACTCTTGGCAAGGAATACCTATTTACAGTCTTTATGGTTCGCATTACCGGCCAACATCCTCTCAGTTGGAGCAAATAGACATCCTTATCTATGACCTCCAAGATGTGGGAACTCGCTTTTACACTTATATCACCACCTTAAAGTACATTTTAGAAGCGGCCACAGTGGAGGGAAAAAAAGTTATCATTTGCGATCGGCCTAATCCCCTCGGGGGAGTAATCACCGAGGGGCCTCTGCTTCAACCTCCATATAAATCATTTATCGGGGCTCTTCCTGTACCTATCCGGTATGGCCTCACTTGTGGTGAGTTGGCCCTCATGATGAAAGGAGAAGGCTGGGTACCGGCAGCGGTTGAGTTGGAAATTATTCCTCTTGACGGTTGGCGAAGGGATTACCTTTGGTCCGACCTGGGGCTTCCCTGGATTCCAACCTCCCCTAATATACCTGGTTTTGAAAACGCCCTTCTTTATCCCGGGTTAGGGCTTCTGGGAGGATTAAGAATAAATCAGGGCCTAGGGACAGATTTTCCTTTTCTTCGGGTGGGAGCTCCGTGGTTTAATCCTTATTTGCTTAAGAAAGAACTGGAATCAGATCCATCATCAGCCGGACTAAGCCTCCGCCCAGTAGACTATACTCCCCGGGCAATCCCGGGAAAAATTTTGACCCCACCTTTTAAAAACCGAGTTTGCCATGGTCTCCAGATTGTAGTCGAGAAACCCCAAGCTACCAAACCCGTGGCTTTCACCCTAAACTTCATCCGCGTTCTCAAGCAACACTATCCCAACAAAATTAAACCCGCCCCCCAAGGTTTAAATCGATTATTTGGGACTGATCTTTTATTGCAATACTTGAACAATCGTCTGTCTTTCTCCTCTCTAGTCTCGAAAATTGAAGAGGAGGCTAAAACATTTGATCGCCAAAGAA
>DQWD01000295.1 GCA_011042725.1 Candidatus Aminicenantota bacterium
TTCATAAATGAAAGATCAAGGAAAAAAGAAAAAAGAAAAGTTAAATTTCCCTTGCCAAGGAAAAGGCTTTCCGCAATCATTTCTCTGTGATCCCCAGTTAAAAAATCAAGAGAGAGAATTTCCGAGAAGAGGAGAGAATTGAAAAAAGAAATGAGTTTTTATTTTCTTGTCTTGAAAAAGTTAGAATAAGATTACCAAGCTCGTCACAAATTAGGTTGAGACAAATAAAAATGAGTTTAGTCATCATTGGCTCGTTGGCTTTTGATACCATTGAAACTCCTTTGGGGCGAAGAGAAGGAGTTGTTGGTGGTTCAGCTACTTATTGTGCTCTGGCGGCTAGTTATTTCACCCGACCACGCCTAGTTGGAGTGGTTGGTGAAGATTTTCCTGCCTCGGTCATCGATCTTTTTCAACAGAGAAAGATCGATTTAACTGGCCTAGAAAGGAGAAAAGGGCGGACTTTTCATTGGGAAGGCCGTTATGGACGTGATCCAAATCAGCGGCTGACGATAAAATTAGAACTCAATGTTTTTCAGGATTTTCGTCCTGTTTTACCCAGGAAATACCGACTAGCAAAAAATATTTTTCTGGCCAACATTGACCCAGACCTTCAAGAGGAAATCCTTCGCCAAGTAACCCAACCCCGTCTGGTGGCCATGGATACCATTGACCACTGGATTAAGACTAAACGTGAAGCTTTACTTCGAGTTCTTAAAAAGGTCAATATCTTTTTCGCCAATGATGAAGAAGCAAAGCTCTTGACTGAAGAGATAAATTTAATCCGGGCAGGGCGCCAGATTCAGAAGTTCGGCCCTGAGTTAGTGATTATCAAAAAGGGGGAGCATGGGGCTTTGGTTTTTGGCTCTGACTGGATATTTGGTGTTTTAGCTCATCCTTGTGAGGAAGTGATTGACCCCACGGGGGCGGGAGATTGTTTTGCTGGTGGATTCCTCGGCTATCTTGACCGCTCCCGCCAGTTGAATTCCCGCGTGGTCAAGCGCGCCGCTGTTTACGGGAGCGTTATGGCTTCCTTGGCCATCGAAGATTTTGGAATTGAAAGGCTCAAAGCTTTAGATTCGGAAACCATAAAGAAACGTTTTCTCGAATTTAAAAGATTAGTGACCTTTTCTTAATGATAAGATAAACGATAAAGAAAGAGAGGGAGATATGTCATTCAAAAAATTTCCTGTCGAACCTTTTAAAATTAAGGCCGTAGAAAAAATAAAATTGACGACTCCAGAGGAGCGAGAGGAACTCCTTCGCCAGGTTGGATACAATGTTTTTGCTCTTCCGGCTGAAAAAGTATTTATTGACCTTCTAACTGATTCGGGAACAGCCGCCATGAGCGATCGTCAGTGGAGTCGAATGATTATCGGCGATGAGGCTTATTCTGGTTCGCAAAGTTTTTTTCATTTTGAGAAAGTCATCCGCCAGATTTTTGGTTATAAACATGTCATCCCGGCTCACCAAGGAAGGGCAGCCGAAAGATTACTTTTTGAAGCTTTGGTTAAAGAAGGAACTTATATAGCAAATAATATTCATTTTGATACCACTAGAGCTAATGTTGAAATTAGAAGAGGCGTAGCGGTTGATTTGTCCTGGGATGAGGCGTATGACCCGGATAGCCCTGAGTTGTTTAAGGGCAATATGGATGTTAATCGCCTGGATAATTTTCTTCGGGAAAAGGGAAGAGAGCGTGTTCCTTGTGTCATGATTACGGTGACCAATAATTCGGCGGGAGGTCAGCCAGTTTCGATGGCCAATATTAAAGCAGTTAGTCAAGTGTGCCGAAAATATAAAGTACCTCTTTATTTTGATGCCTGTCGGTTTGCTGAGAATGCTTATTTTATTCGTCAGTGGGAACCAGGTTATCAATCAAAATCAGTTTTGGAGATTGCCCAAGAAATGTTTAGTTACGGAGATGGGGCGACGATGAGTGCCAAAAAAGATGCCCTGGTCAATATCGGTGGCTTTGTCACTCTCAATGATGATAGTCTAGCTGAAGAGCTGAAAAATCTCCTAATTATTTCGGAAGGCTTTCCCACCTATGGAGGATTAGCTGGGCGTGATTTAGAAGCTATTGCCCAGGGGTTGATGGAAGGCGTAGATGAAGATTATCTAGAATACCGGGTTGGTCAAGTTAATTATTTAGCCCAACTCTTGACGGACGCGGGAATTCCTGTTTACAAACCGCCAGGAGGTCATGCAGTTTATGTTTTAGCCGACCGTTTTCTGGCCCATCTCCCCCGAGAGCAATATCCTGCTTGGGCCCTTTCGGTAGCCTTGTACCGGGAAGCGGGAATTAGGGCCTGTGAAATTGGGGGAGTCATGTTTGGTTATCGAGATCAACAGACAGGCAAAATGGTCTTCCCTCGCCTCGAACTCTTGCGCCTTGCTATTCCGCGGCGGGTTTATACTCTTTCTCACTTGCATTACATTGCGGAGGCTTTTGCTTGCTTGGCTCAAAAAAGAGAAACGATTAAAGGATTCCGGATTGTGTATCAAGCGCCCTACCTTCGTCATTTCACGGCCAAGATGGAAGAAGTTTCCTGAATTAGTTCTAAACTTCAATTAATCTTTAAGGAAAGATGGTTAGAGAAAGTTAATTAAACTGGGGGAAAACTGGGGGAAACTGGGGCCACAATACATATTTACCCTATTTTTTAAACTAACTAAATGGGCAATACAATAAATAAGAAATAGGCTTTGTCCCCCAAGTGACGGGAATGAGTTGCTATGTTAAGGCGAAGGAAAATGTCTCCGCTTTGGTCGAGATTTTTAAGGCCATTCCTTCACCGCCCTTCCCGGCGCCGGCGTAACTGCGCCCGATCAATTCGAACCTTTGGACTTTATTCACTGCTAAGATGAGTTTCAAAACTCTAAAAGAGCCGGGCTCAATAGGCGCTCGGCGCCCGCACTCGATGAGGCCGGGTTCCCTCTAAGGAGGGTTCCGGAAGGCTAAATCTTCAATGTCGCTCCGACCTTTTCCTTCGCCGTTCGCTCGATTTTGTTTCCCGTCACTTGGGGACAAAGCCAAATAATAAAAGAAATAATATAACCACAGAAAAATAGAGCGAATGACGGCTAGTGTACAATTTTGTTTGCAATTTAAATTTAGGAAGGAGCCATCGTAAACTCTTTTCGAATAAAAAACAAAAAACAATCGAAAGGAGGAATTACTTACGATGGCCCAAGAAAAAATTAGAAAGAAGTAGAAGATACTAGTGGAATTTATTAATCCTGAGGATCCACTTTTAGCCATGCTGGAATGGTTAGACCGCCAACTCATGCAGATTGAAGCTGAGGGTAAAGTTGGAGCAAGCAAAGGCAAACATTCTCCGAAGAGGCGGGCCTATTTTTCGGGTAAAAAAGTGAAGAGGTTCCTTCTTATTAATTCCTTGATTCTGTTTTTCATTGCTCGGGTTACGGCAAGGCTGGGAAGGGCAGAAAATTATTTAATACGATAGAACCACATTAGAAGAAGCCAAAGTTGGTGGCCATAGGGGATCTTTTTGTGATTGACTAAAATTTCAGTGTCTTCCCATTCGTGGACTAAATTAAAAAGTTGAAAGAGCTCTTCTACTTCCTCAGGAGTGTAAGTAGCCTCGTGTTTTTTCCATTCGCCTTCACCTTCTTCAGTATAAGTAGGGTTCCGCTGGGCTAAGTCAACTGCTTTTTTATAACTCACTGATAGATGGTGACCAAAGCGGACGGTGATCTTGAATGACTTAGCTTTAGTTCGGGGAAAAAGAATTGAATCGAGTTTAGCTTTTATGGCCTCTTGATCCTTCTTTGCATCCATGAATATTGATTCCTTTTTGAAGTGATAAAAGTTTACTCTATAAGGTTGATGAAAGTCAATCTTGCGAATTAAATCATTTAAATTCTAACCGAAAAGTAATCCAAATCAAATCACCAGCGAGGATTTTTTTTGGTTTTGTCCCCAAGTGACGGGAATAAGTTACTACGTTAAGGCAAAGGAAAATGTCTCCGCTTCGGTCGAGATTTTTAAGGCCATTCCTTCACCGCCCTTCCCGGCGCCGGCGTAACTGCGCCCGATCAATTCGAACCTTTGGACTTTATTCACTGCTAATATGAGTTTCAAAACTCTAAA
>DQWD01000009.1 GCA_011042725.1 Candidatus Aminicenantota bacterium
ACCCCAGATGGTGAACCTTTGCCAGGTGTTGAAGTTACAATTTTCTCACCATCCTTAATGGGGGGAACGAGAAGTACCATTACTAACCAAGATGGACGCTACCGCTTCCCTGCTCTTCCCCACGGAACTTACTCCATCGAAGCTAAATTGCAAGGCTTTGTTCCCCAAAAAATCGAAAATATCCGGTTAAGTGTTGGTGAAACGCTAACCATCGACTTAGTTCTCAGAGTCGGTTCCCTAGAAGAATCAGTTGAAGTTGTCGCTGTTGCCCCCACCATTGATGTCAAAGATTCTCAAACTTCGACCGTGGAAATGCCCCGAGAATATTTGCAGCAAATTCCTTCCGGACGAAACTACCGCAGCCAGTTGAAATTTGCTCCCGGAGTATCTAATGAATCCACCTTCGGCTCATCGGAAAGTTTAGCCAACAATTTCATGATCGATGGTGTCAAAATTAACAGTCCCGAGGCTGGTGAAGCAGAGGTCAACTTTGATTACGAATCTATTGAAGAAATCAAAGTCATGGGCTTAGGAGCCCCAGCCGAATACGGTGGATTTAGCGGGGCCATCGTCCACGTTCTCTCCAAATCTGGGGGCAATCAATTCAGTGGCCAATTCACCGGTTTTTTCCAAATGCCTGAGTGGCACAGCCGCAATAGCGACGATCCTGAACTCATCTTTAAACGTTTTTCCGAAGAGTACGACTTACGGTTCAACTTAGGAGGCCCCATTGTCAAAGATAAGCTCTGGTTCTTTAGCACAGCCAACTATGTTTATTGGCAGGATCATATCGAAGACTACGAAGATGAAACAGAATACGGTAAAGAATATCGGGCTATGGGCAAACTTACCTGGCAACCGGCGCCTGCGGACCGTTTCACCTTGCTCGTGGGCTGGGTCAAGGATCCTGTGTTTAACGTCGAGGCCGGCCCCTTCACCGCTCCGGAAGCTGTCCCCACCGACAGAAGATGGCAGATTGTCTATAACGCTGCTCTTCTTCACACCTTTTCGGGAACTACCTTTTTAGAAGCAAAATTTGGAGGCTATTACCAAAAAGGCCGCCTGGAACTTCAATCTGATAATCCTCCTCACTTTGACCTGGAAACCGAGATGCTCTCCGGTAATTTTTGGGAATTTTGGGAATTTCCACGGGAAAGATACCAACTCAATGCTTCTCTTAGCCATTACGCCGAAAATTTCATCAAAGGTTCCCACGATTTTAAATTCGGTGTTGAATTTGAACGCTCGCCTTTAAAGAATCATCGTGGTTATCCCGGGGGAGCCTTATATTACGATCTAGGGGGTGAGCCCTACCTAATGATCACTTATGATGGCTATAATGCCGATCCCACTAGTCAAAGAATCTCTGCTTTCATCCAGGATTCCTGGAGTATTTCCGATCGAATAACTATCAATCCCGGCCTCAGAATAAATCACTGGCGGGGCTATCTACCAGATATGGGGGCTGTTTTTAAACCTAAATTAGGCCTGGCTCCCCGCTTGGGTATTACTATTGATCTTTTTGGAGATAATTCCACCGCGTTGAAAGCTCACTATGGGAAATATTACCATGGCTTAATCGGCATGTTCTATCTTCATCTTCAGCCCCAAGGAACCTACCGAGAATACATGTGGGGACCATTCTTTGAAGAAATGGAAGAACTCGACCCAGGAACAATCGGCGACCAATGGGTACTTCTCTACGAGGATCCTTGGGAAAATGAATATACAGTTGACCCCGACCTAAAAATGACCTACATGCGCCAATACGTAATTGGCCTAGAAAGAGAACTCTTTACCGACACTTCGCTAGGAATAAATTTTATCTACCGCACCAACCACGATTTTATTGACCGGGTTAATCTCACCGGTATGTGGCAACCCATCCAGTGGACTGACCCTTACTTTGGCCAAACTTACACCGTGTATGAACATCTAAATCCTGGAGACAACCAGTATTTGATCACCAATCCCAAGAAAGGAGAAGACTACGGAGCTGCTTTTCCGAATATTGTCGGATTAGATCCCACCCGAAAATATCGAGGCCTAGAATTTGTCTTTAACAAGCGCTACTCCCACGGCTGGCAACTACAATTATCTTATGTCTATAGCAAAGCGTGGGGTAGTAATGATAATTCGTGGGGAGAATTTGGGGAAGGAAGAACCTCTAGCCTCGGTTCCTCTACTCTGTTCAGTAATCCCAACTGGCAAATTAATGCCGAAGGGCGCTTAACCAATGATCCTACTCATATGTTTAAAGCTTCAGGCTCCTTCATTATTCCTTATGCCGATGTCTCCGTAGGTTTCTTCTTCTCTTATATAACTGGAAACACTTATAACAAGAATATCATGCTACCTGATGAAATTGACCCCGATCCCTGTGCAGCGTTCGGCGGAAACATGTACATTTTGGGTGAGCCACTTGGCTCATATCGTTATCCAGCCCGGACTAATTTAGACCTAAGGTTAGAGAAATTCTTCCGTTTTGGCCAATTAAGAGTAAGTGCTTTGGTTGACATCTTTAATGCACTCAATTCCAGTACCGTTACTGATGTCGAAACCTCTGTTGATCCCTGGTCAGAATACCCCTTTGGTTATGTTTGGGGAATAAGACATCCCCGCACTTTCCGAGCCGGATTTAGAATTGAATTTTAAACTTGAGCCTCATGAAGCCCAAAAAAGGATGAACGAAACTTAAAAAGAAATTTCGGAAGACGTATCTAAAGAACAGAAGTTATTGACTAAAAGCTTTAGGGGAGGAGATATTCTCCTCCCCTTTTCTTTTTTAAGCATTAGCTTTTTCCGTGAGTGGAGAAAAGCTAAAGAGGGGAAATCTAAGAGATCAAAAGGAAAAATATCGTTAGTAATAATCCGGGAAAAAGACATAAAGATTCTAAGAAAGGTCAAATGACAAAAGTTACGGAGGTCAAGGATGATCAAAATTAATAAAATCTTCATTTTGGGATTAGTTGTAATTGGGCTGGGATTGCTAGGGGGACATTGCTCACCGCCAGCTACCCAGTCACCAGACAAACAGCAATCAGATTCATCCAAAATAACATTACCTGATATTGATATCTCTGGATCCCCTGATGGCATTGTCCCTCTTCCCGAAGAAGTTCATCCGCTTTTCAAGCAAACGTTTGCCAAGTATACCAAAATTATTGCCCCCAATGGAAAACCCATTCATATCTTAGCCCAAGATGGTTGGACAAATGATCAAATAAAGAAAGCTCGCAATGTTCTCGAATTTCTCTTAACTCCCGTTCCTGGAACAATCTATGGTTCCCGGAAAGAAGAAGTAGCTAATATGATGGCCAACCGTAAGGCCACCTTAGTCTTATTCAACACTGTTGATGACTTGAAAAAGGCCCTAGCCGGCCCTCTCGGGGAAAAGACGGACTTAAGCATGCAAGATTTAAGAGCTAACGAATGCCCAGCTGAAGGGACTGAGGATTACCTGAACCATATCACTAGAGACGCTTCGTTGGAAGAAATCTGGCACCTAGTCCATGATAACGGCGTCAAGCTTGTTCTGCCGGAAATGATTGCCGAAATGCGAGTCGCCAATGATCTAGCCGCCCAAAAAGGATGGCGGGCTTGGCCCGAAGATGAGCCCGAAGAGCACCCCAACGAATACTTTGGTGTTCTCCTCGATAATTACTATGACCTCTGGACAGTTAAGCCCAAAAAATATGAAGGGAAACCCATCAAGGACGAGGCCCTACCTGAAGGCACTTCTCACTTTGGGCGTTATTTCGCCGGTAGTCGAGCCAAACTAAAAAAACTTGACCCCCAAGGCTATGCCCTTATCGAGAAATTCTGCCCTCCTTTCCTGACTTATACTGCTGAACTCCCCGCCAGCTTTAGAGGAACTTTCTCTCTCCAATTCGATCCTCAGGTTATTTACACTTTCAAATCCCGGCATTTAAGAAATGTTAAATTAACCGGCCACGAGGATGCGAACTTAATTGGTAATGACGCAGACAATAATCTCATCGGTAATGCTGGAAATAATTTTCTCCAAGGGGGAAAAGGAGATGACCGCTTTGATGGAAAAGAAGGAATCGATTGTGCTGTTTACTCGGGAAAAAAGGAGGAATATACCCT
>DQWD01000343.1 GCA_011042725.1 Candidatus Aminicenantota bacterium
AACCAAGCCGTTAATAAGATTGGAGGCAATATGGAAAAAGATAAAACCAAAACTACTTTTTCCCGCCGCTCTTTCCTCAAAGCAACCGGGGCCACCAGCGCAGTGTTAGGTCTAGGAGGACTGGGCTTTTTTGGCTATCAAGCTGGGCAAGACCCATCCAGTTACACGGGTTGGAAAACTTTCGAAGGTGGTGACCAGAACTTCCCCCGGCATCGCTTTGTGGTGGATAAGCCACCTCATGAGAAAGTAGGACCAACGCGCCGGGTTGATCCTCGGAGCGAAATCGTTTTTTCCCGGCTGCCAACTCTCCTCCTGCATTGGCAAAAGAACCCCACACCTGAAAGCTTGCCCCAGTATCTTCAGGACTACTACCGGGAGCATCCCGAAGATCTAGAGCTTGATCTTTACAATGTTCGAGAACTCAGACCGAAACTAATGGCTGACCAGCAAAAATATGGCCGGGCCTTTATTCTGGCTGAAGCCTGGTCAGAGGCCATGGGCGCTGTTACCCCCCCTCAAATCACCGAACCACCAGAAACAGCTGATTTTCCACCTCGCCGCAGCTATTTCCGAGAAGAAGTACCCCGGCCTTATAAATTAAAGAGCCCGGAGAAGACATCTCGGCTAATTAAAAAAATTACCCACGAACTAGGAGCTACTTTAGTTGGAATCGCCCGGCTCAATCCCGATTGGGTGTTTCAATACCCAATTCCTGGCCGAGGGCTGGATCCGAGCCGTCCCCTGGAAATTCCCTCCCACTGGGAATATGCCATTGTCGTCGGCACTCCAATGTCTTGGGATCCCATGTATGCTAACCCCAACTACGGCACCTCAGAAGATGCTTATTCCATCTCACGGATAATCGCCTACCGCCTGGCCGCTTTCATCAAAAAACTCGGCTATGCGGCCCGGCCCCATACGCCAGGTTACTCTTACGACTTAATGGTACCACCCATTATGATTGATGCCGGGCTAGGCGAACAAGCTCGTAGTTCCATCGTGATTACTCCTGAACTAGGCCCTAATTTCCGAGCCGCGGTGGTCACGACCAATATTCCTCTTAAACCTGATAAGCCCATTAAATTTGGCGTGGAATCCTTCTGTAAAACCTGCAAAATCTGCGCTGAACAATGTCCCAGTGGAGCCATTACCAAAGGAGATAAGGTTGTTGTCCGGGGCTATCGAAAATGGCAATTACACGCTGCTAAGTGTTACAATTTCTGGAATTCAAATCTGGGGAACATGGGTTGTCGTATCTGTATTTCCGTTTGTCCTTACACTCGCAAAGCCAACTGGCTTCATCGAGCCGCTCTTCATCTCAGTTCCAATGACCCGACAGGCCTAACTCATGGAGCCTTAACCAAACTTCAAAAAATTTTCTACCCAGGGCCCAATCCCCAAGATTATTACATTCCTTCTCTGGGAGGCAAAAACGCCTCCTACCGCCGTCCGCCTTGGTGGCTACGCACTGAAGATTTTATAGAATTCGAGTAAGGAGACAACCGATGGGCTTCTTTAATAGTGGTTTATTTTGGTTTATTGAAGGTATTCTAGCCTGCTTAGCAGTCAGAGGAATAAAAATTTGGGCCGAAGATCGGGGGCTTATCCTGAGATGGTGGAAATGGTTGTATGTGTTCGCCTGGTTTACCCTCGCTGGGTTTACTCTGGCCTTTATCGGAACCAGCCTCGGTGAGAATGAACCCATCGCTGCCTTGCGAGGGGGCATTTTATTTGGAATTATTACTATCATCCTCGGAGTAGGCGGCTGGCGCTGGCTAACCCTCTCTAAAAGAAAAGATTGAAATTTGTAGTACCTACAGGAGGTAAAAATAAGTTGAATTGCAGGCTTAATGACGCTTGAAGGGAAAAAAATTGTTCTGGAAATGCATGAAAAAATGAATCATTCCCATTTGGAACTAACTTCTATTTGTGAGTGAGCTCGGGTTACCCTTGGTGCTCTTAAACTTAACCAAATTCTCTCGCTAGCATTCACCTCATGAGCCAGACAAAGACCCAAATCAAGATAGCTACACCCATCCAGCTGACAAGAAAGCCGACTATGCTCACCAGTGACGGTTTCATAATCTCGAAGTCCGGATGATTTATCAGGGCTTTTCGCGGTGCCGGCTTAATCCCTTTAGGTAAAGTAAGCGGCTCAACTTCCGGTTCACCAGGCCGGACTGGTGTCCGCAAACAGGCATAGACTCGATCCAGTTTCTCTTTAGCCGGTGGCTGGGTTACCAGACTGACTCCTATCATAACCACGAGCCCCACTGTCAAATAGAAAATCATCTGCCAGGGCAAGGATAATTGGCCCTTATACAGCATAAAATCAGGCAGGGATTGAGCGAAACGGGCGTTAAAGTCCCAGCCGATGAAGCTGAGGCGGCTGGTGAAAGCCCAAGCCGCGAAACCACTCAAGGTTGAGGCCCAGGCTCCAGCGGAAGTCGCTCTTCTCCAGAAAAAACTGGCCCACATAGCAATGCCCATCATGGCATGCACTTTCCAGAAAACCTCTAAGCCTTGGACTACGCCCGAAACAGCAAAGGCAATAATGATGCCAGAGATAACAACTGCCACCGAGGCAATTCTTCCGATAAGAATGTAATGTTTTTCCTCTTGACCGGGCCTCATCAAAGGTTTGTAGATGTTTTCTGTGAACAGAGCTGCCGAGGAGACCATAAAGCAATCACAAGAACTCATGACCGCGGCTAACATGGAAGCAATAAAAAGGCCGATAAGACCGGGAGCTATCATCGGCAGGAAATCACGGGCCATGAATCCCCACACAAAGTCTGGATTGGCCGTTTTACCCGTGTACAAAGCTATAGCGCACAACCCGGTCAAAACCCAGGCAATGGTGCAGATACGCTTGAGAAACATCCCCCCGACAAGGCCCACCCTTGCATCGCCCTCACTCTTGCCAGCGCCGCACAAAGCCATGGAATAAGGAGACGTAACCCAACCTATCAGCCCGTTTACAGCGATAACAATGACATAAAGGGTCGTGATTTCACCAGGCGCCACAATCGAAAAGACCGAGGTATCTCCCACGGCCGCCTTCAAGCCGCCCAACCCCCCCACTGCCTTTAAAGCAAAAGGCAGAATCATAAAAGAAAGAATAATGGTTAAAATACCCTGAAGAAAATCAGTAAGGATGGCGGCTTTCAAGCCTCCCAGCACACCATAAAAGACGAAAAGTCCGGTGAGAACAAAAATGGCCAAAGCCGAACTGATGGCCCCACTGGTGACAGAGGTGATAAGAGCACTTGAAGCCTTGAGAGTAACCCCAATATTAACCGAGAGTTGAGCCATGCCCACCAGGGCGTAAAGAACCGCAACACTCTGGCCATAGCGAATGTTGAGATAGTCAGCAGTTGTTACCGCCCTCATCCGCCGGAAAAGAGGAGCCAGCAGCCAGTAGAAAGGAGTGGCAAATAACCACAGCCATTGATACCAGATTCCAGAAGCCCCAGAAACAAAGCTCTTAGAAACCACAGTTACCGCCTGATCAGTATTGGTGCCCGTACCGAAGGTAAAGAAGGTCATCATGGCTTTGCCAAAATCACGCTCGCTAATAAAAAAGCTCGAGGCGGTTTTTATTTTTTTTGAGGTCCAGACTCCTATAAAAGCTAAAATGCTTAGATAAATAATAATAACCAGCCAATCAGCTACCATTTGTTCTCACCTTTAAAAACTCATATATACATAAATTTCTAATCCCAAAGCATTTTCAATTTTTCGCTCCGAGCCAGATAAATCCCGTGAGTCCCAGGGGATTTCTGAGCTGAATTGAATAGCATCCAGATAAAAAATACTAATCATTTTTTTCTGGAATTATGGGTAGCACAATGTGGGAAGGATACTTTTCTGAGTGATGGATGGTATTTTTAGCTATCACCCATTCTGTTTCATCATAATTATTCCCACCAGTGTTGAGATTTCTTTCCCAGAGGGGAAAATCACTGCTTGAAACTTGAACCCGGATTCTATGTCCCTTTTCAAAGTAATTGCTGGTGGCATCAAGATCTAGTTGAAGTTTATAGACTTCACCTT
>DQWD01000228.1 GCA_011042725.1 Candidatus Aminicenantota bacterium
ATGGAAATGTGGGAATAATCATTGAGTTATGATGAAAGTGTCTAAAATAATAAATAAAAAAAATTTTTCGCTTAGAAACATTTTAATTATTTTTCTTACTGTTTTTTCCCTAGGTATTATTTCCTCTTGTTCCAGTTCATCAACCAAAATGATCTCTTCCGCCCCTCTTCGTCTGCTTGATCTTTTAGAAGAAAATAATGTTGTTAATTCTCCTTTTTCAGCAGTCGAAAATAATTTTCCTCCGTTTCAAGAAGAACACCAAAATGATGCCCTTTTTGTTCCCGAACTTTCCTCTAGTAGTATCAAATGTTGGGCAATTGAGACCAACCATCCCGTATTGACTTATGGCGAAACTCAAAAACCTTATCTTTTTCAAGTTTCTTTAAATGATACTCCTCTCCCCTCTCTTGAAGAAAAAAAAGGAAAACAAGTTTCTTGGCAGCTAATTAAAATATCCAAAAAAATCGATCTGGCTGCTGACGGAAATTACAACAAAGGTTTTCAATGTATTTTTTTAGATCTGGATGAAGACTTCTCTTTTGATTTTCTTGCCCCTTCTTCTCCTCTTGAATTGCGGATAAAAGCTCGCCGTAATTGGCATCCTTCTTCCATGGAAATTATGATTGATGACAACCCCATTAAAGTAATCGCTCTGGAGAGAAGAAATCGAATCTATAGTTTAAATTTAAATATTTCCCCTGGAACTCACCGTCTCACCATCAAGCCTAAATTACCAGGGCCCCGTCAGTCTGGAGGCCCAACTCCTCCCCGAATTTTAATTTTTGAAGTTAACTTACACTCTAACACCGATTTAATCAATTTTTACGTTCCCTCCGGCCAGGAAGACAAATTCAAAAAGGGAATAATAAAACTAAAATACACCTCAACTAAACTAGAAAACGGTCAAACAAATCCTTACACTCCCCTTCTCCAATTAAAATACCAAAATATTATCCACCCCAGCATCTATCCCGTTAACCCCGAAAATATAAAGAAAAAAATTATTTTTAACTATCGAGCAATTGATGTTCTTATGGCCCCACCCGAAAGCCGCTTTGCCTTTGATCTTAAAATTCCAGAAAAGGCTGTTTTGGACTTTGGGATAGGAATATTAACCGATGATGACCATCCTCCTTTTGCGGCTAAAATAGTCAACTTCAAGGTTATTATTGATGACGGCCAGAAAGAAGAAATAATTTTTCACTCTTCTTTGCCTCCATCTCGAAGAGAAAATTCATTTTTTCAGGAAGAAAAGATTGATCTTCAAAATTATCAAGGAAAAAAAGTTAAGCTTATCCTGGAAACTTCTGGGGGTAAGAAATCTTATCCACACAAAGATATTTTTTCTTTTTGGTTCAACCCTTTGATTTATGTTCCCCGGCTTGACTCGCCAAAAATAATTCTAGTCTCGCTTGATACTCTGAGAGCTGACCACTTGGGATGTTATGGTTACCGGAGGAATACCTCGCCTCACCTTGATGCTTTAACTAAGGATGGTGTCCTTTTTGAGAATGTTTATGCTCAAAGTTCATGGACTTTGCCTTCCCACACCTCAATGCTTTTCTCGCTTAATTCTGCTTCCCACCAAGTTTATTACAACGACCAACGAATCGATCCTTCCCTGCCCTCGCTTGCTTCTCTCCTCCAAAAAGCTGGTTTTCTGCCTTATGCTTTCACCGGAGGAGGTTATGTCAGTCAGATCTATGGCTTTTCCAAAGGTTTCCACTGGTATGAAGAGCCGGCCGGAGGAAGGCATGCCCCCTTAGCTCGAGACGAAGCTGAGAGATTGGCCACCTATACTGCCGACTGGATCAAGACAAATAAAGATAAACCCTTTTTCCTTTTCCTTCATACCTTTCAAATCCACGGCCCTTATGATACTCCCCCACCTTGGAACCAAAAATTTCTTCCTAAAAAAGCCAAATGGACCAGAATTGCTCTTCGTCAATATTTAGAACAACACGGAATGGCTTCCCATTTTACTCCCGATGTAATGGAAAATATCGTGGCCCTTTATGATGCCGAGATTGCCTACACGGACGGCACTTTGATTAAGAATTTGATCGAGTCCTTAAGAGACAATGGTATATATGACCAAACCCTTCTAATCATCACCTCTGACCATGGCGAGGAGTTCTATGAACACCAGGGCTGGCTCCACGGCCAAACTCTTTATGAGGAACAGTTAAGAGTTCCCTTGATCATTAAATTCCCTCATTCTAAATACAAAGGAAAAAGACTAACCCCTAAAGTTCGCCTTATAGATATTTTGCCCACCGTAATGGAAACTTTGAAGCTTCCTTATAAAACTCAATTATTCGAAGGAAAATCTTTACTCCCGGTTGTTGAGTCCAAGGAAAAAGAAGACAGAACTTTTATCAGCGACTTGGCCCGCAAGGATGTTCGAGAGCCCTGTCCCCTCTTAGTGTCTACCAACCAGGGAGATTTAAAAATTATTGTCGAGAAAGCAGTGGAGGGCATCAAAAGTATGGAAATATATGATTTAGCCCAGGACCCAACCGAACAAAGTAACTTGCTCCAACAGAAAAGGCAACTCGGGATGGAACTCTGGAAAAAGCTCGAAAAATACTATGCCCAGAAGCTTTCTTTGGTCAGAAAAACAAGCAAAGTTCTTCTGGATGAAAAACTAAAAGAAAAGTTGAGAGCTTTAGGCTACATTAAATAATAAATAACCAGGAAATAATCAGGCTTCCTAGAAAAACCTAGAAAAACTAGGTTACCAAGCCTGAATTTCAGTTGACGGTATTAGAAATATCTAACTAATCATTGGCCGATATGAAAATAACACTAACTAAAAATGGCCAAGGAAAATTAAGGGTAAGGGCTCTTCTGGCTGTCTTCTCTTTGTCTCTAGTTTTTGTGTTTTTTGCCTTGTCTTGTTGTCAATCTGATAGTCTCCTTTCAAAGCCCCCTCGCTATGTTTTCCTCATTACTTTGGATACTTTAAGAGCCGATTATGTTAGTGTTTATCCCCAGGCAAAGGCAAAGACACCAGCCCTTGAAGAATTTGCCCGACAAGGGATAAGCTTTGACCGTGCCTACTCCCCTATTCCCATAACTGCTCCTGCCCATGCCACCATGTTTTTTTCTCTTCCCCCTCATCAACTAAAGCTTTACAACAACGGGCAAATATTCAAGCTAGGAGGAAGAGACAAGTCACCTCTTGTATCTCTTAGTCAAATTTTCCAAAGTGAAAATTTTGCTACCGCCGCTTTTATCTCCCTGGGAGTTCTCAAAGCCAAGTTTGGCCTCGGCAGGGGCTTTGACTTCTATGACGATAAGTTTCCACCTGAAAGATGGTATTTAACCGCCGCCGAAATAAACCAGAAGTTTTTTGCTTGGCTGGAGAATTTCACGGCAAAGAAAGCCTTTATCTGGCTTCACTATTCCGACCCTCACGATCCTTATGCCCCGCCGGCTACTCCCGACGATGTAGAGTTAACAGTTAACCAGACAGGGAAGAAAAGATTCTGCCTCCGCAAAATGGAGCCTCTTCATCTAAATTTCCAAGCAAAACCGGGCAGAAATACTCTTCGGATTAAAATCCTCGAGCCCCATCCCGAAGGAAAGATAAGACTGCGGTTGAGTCAAATTGAAATTAAAACCCAAAATGGCTTGAAAATTCCTTTCTCCATCAATTGTTTTGACGCCTATGAAAAAGATGGACAAAAATTTTGGTTAATAAG
This sequence comes from Candidatus Aminicenantota bacterium, assembly GCA_011042725.1. Taxonomy (GTDB): domain Bacteria; phylum Acidobacteriota; class Aminicenantia; order Aminicenantales; family Aminicenantaceae; genus JdFR-80. Next base: position 3,708 of record DQWD01000228.1, read on the forward strand.
AGAAGAAGCAACTTTATCGTTTACTTCTCCTGGTGATGACCTCGAGCTTAATTTCCAAGCTCATCCAGATATGTTTTGGACTATTGAAGAACAAAGACAAGCCTATCGCCAAGAAGTAGAGTATCTTGACTCTCAATTGAAAGCTCTCCAAGAAGAACTAAAGGCCCGGAAAATATGGGAAGAAAGCCTCTTTATTCTGGCCGGAGACCACGGAGAAGGATTAGGCGAGAGGCGAACTAGATTTGGTGATTTTCACTTCGGCCACATCCACTTTCTCTATGAGCCCTACGTCCACATTCCCTTTATAGTTTCTAGCCC
>DQWD01000214.1 GCA_011042725.1 Candidatus Aminicenantota bacterium
ACCAGATCTCTATTGTGCCTGATTATCAAGACGTTAAATGGATGCTTGAAAATCCAAAGGTCATTTGTGCGGTTCATGAAGATAAACAGGGGAAAATAGATGGCTTTGCTATTGTTTGGGAGTTTCTTCTTGCCGGCTTTGGTAATAAACATCCTTTTGGTTGGTTGGATGCTGTTCATACCTATCAATTATCAGTACAAGAAGCAACAGAGTTAGCTAATTTTCTTTGTCTTGCCGTCAAGAAGAGAGGTTGGATAGGAATACAAACGCCTTATATTCCGTACTTTGATGCTAAGCCATTTAAAAAAGCGAATTTTGTTTTCTTTAGAAAAAAGCTCAACTTAGATATTTTTAACCCAAAGAATATTCCTTTGCCAAAAAGAGTCCGATCATTCTACTTTGATTGGCGGTAGCAGCAGCGCTAAGCCTCTTAAACAGTCTGGATGGTAGTTGTTTTGCCGGCCCCGTTGGGTCCGAGCAGGCCAAAAATTTCTCCACTCTCAACAGTAAAAGAAATATTATCAACGGCTTTTATTTCCCCGAAAGCCTTGCTTATGTTTTCTAAACGAAGCATAAGACCTCCTAGTGGGGGTAACAACAATTAGCCGAGCGGGACGCCTGAACCCAGTCCCGCCAGTGGGGGTAGCGGGGAAAGAACATAAACATCAGGACAAAGGAAATGACGGTCAGGATGTAGAAGTCCTTGATTAATCCCCCCAAGATAAAAAGCACCAAGCCAAGAAGAGCCGGGATCTCGCTTAAAGCAAAACTGATGATAAAAGATCGAAAAAGACGATTGATTAGAATTTCTTCATTCTCTCCAGGTGACTTGCGCAACATAATCCCTCGTAGCCAGCGGATGAGGATGATAGCTGCCACTCCCACCCCATAGATGATGTAGCGGAGCTGGAGAAGTGTTTCCAGAGAAAGGTTTCCCACCCCGATTTGGTTAGTGGATTTTAAAACCTCGACCGCAATAATGTAAGTGCCAAGGCTGAAAATAAAAGCAATGGCGATAATAACCGCCACTTGGTAGGATTTTTTTATTCTGTCTTCGGTCTTCATTTCTTTTTCCTAATAAGAATTTTTCCTCCTCTAGTTGTCCGCATCGATTAGCCTTTTAGCTTGGAGGATGGCCATCTGAATTTATCCTACTTTAAATTTAATATTTTTTTGACCTTAAGATTAGATATTTTTTATTATTTATTACTCTACAATATTTCTTGGTTGGATGACAAGAAAGAGATTAATTTTAGTTGCCCTAGGAATAATTAGGAGGCATAAATGATTCATCTGCTTTTCGGCCTGACTTTTGGTGCTCTGCTGGCCTGGTTTATTTTCTTTCTGCGCCAGAGACAGCTTCGGCTGAAATGGTGGCAGAGGGTTTTGGGCGTGATTTTAGCTGTCTATATTTTATTTGTTGTTGAGTTGGTCATTAGTTTTCTCGAGGAAGGTGCTCTTCGGGGAGCCCTGGTGATAGGCGTTATTTTTGGCTTTGTGGGGCTGGTGGGAGGTGTCTTAGTTTGGCGCTGGTTTATTTCTTCGTCGAAAAAATCATTGAGGGTGGCTGCCAAATCAAAGTTTTCTGAATTTCGCTCTCTGTCTCCTGAACCTTCTGAGAGTCTGGACAAAGGAGAAAAGACATGAGTTCTAAAGAAATAAATAGACGGGATTTTCTGCAACTTCTGGGCTTGGGAACCACGGCTTTGGCCACGGGAGTTTATTCCCCCCGTGTCCTAGGGAAAACCGCGCGAGGAGTGTTGGTGGAATCGGAAAATGAATATGGAGGCTTTATTGTTGAGAAATTGAAGAGGGGAAACCTTCCCTACCAGTATGATGCCCAGAGATTAAAAGCTTTTAGTGAAAAAATGAATATTTTTTCCCGCAACTTCTGGGATCCAACTCGGCAAAACCGGCCCGAGCTTATCGAAGATTTAACCTATGAGTATTTAGTGAAAGAAAAAGGGAGTGTACCCAATCAAACCCGTCTTGATTTTGCTTTTATGCAAGCAGCCTGGCTATACGCCCAGAAAGGCTCCCCTTATGACTGGGAATCTAGAAGTGCTTCGGCTCGCTTTTTTGCTCGCCTGGGGCGCTGGAAACCAGCGGAGATAGGAATGAATTGGGCCGAGGCCACCCTGGCGATTAAGCATGCAGCTCTCTTTTATGGAGCTTCCTTGGCAGGGGTGGCTAAATTAAATCGTCTTTGGCTCTACACAGATTGTTTTTCGCCCTCTCGGGATAACCGGGAACGCGCCATACCGGTCCTTAGTGAGGGAGAGAGATTTGAAAGAACTAAAGATGCCTGGTATATCCCTGAATCAATGAACCGGGTAATTGCCTTGGCTTTTGAAGAAGACTATTATGCCATCGCTAATTCTCCCGGCCGGTTAGCTTCGGCAGCTACAGGGAATGGCTATTCCCGGATGGCGGTGACCGCTACGACCCTAGCTGAGTTCATCCGTTATCTAGGATATCGAGCCATCCCGGCCGGAAATGGGGTTGGTCTTTCTATTCCTATCGCTATTGATGCAGGCCTGGGCGAATTGGGTCGGTTGGGACTTTTGGTCACTCCCAAATATGGTCCTCGGGTGAGATTGGCCAAAGTGATTACAGATATGCCACTGTTGCCCGATGCCCCGATTCGCTTTGGGGTAACTGAATTTTGTGAGGCCTGCCATCTATGTGCTCAGCATTGCCCTAGTAAAGCGATTTCCGATGGGGCCCGTACTTGGGAGGGAAAATCTCTCTCCAATAACCCGGGGATATTTAAATGGTATATCGAACCCGAAAAATGCTACGATTTCAATGGATTTAGTTGTTCTAATTGTAAACGAGTTTGCCCTTTTAATAAGCCCAATAACTCTTGGCTTCATCGATTAACCAGAACAATTGTCCAGACGAAGATGAAATCGCTGGATAAAGTTATGGTCACTCTGGACCAAGCTTCAGGTTATGGCCAGCAACTTGAAGATAAGGAGTTCTGGCGGATGGATGGTCAAAAAAGTATCACCGCTCGGGAGAAAATGTGATAAAATGAACGGAACTTTCTTCAAAGAAGGTTAGCCCTGGCTAGATGAATGACAGAAGAAGAATGGTGACTGAGTTTATTATTGAAGAAAAATTTTTTGATTGCTGCTTGGGTTATTAATTACGAAAAGGAAGAATATTCATGCTCGGAGAATAAAAGCATAGGCGGCTGATCCTTATGCAAGCAAAATAACAGGCGAAGAAGACCCCGGAACTTAAAGCTCGAGTTCTAGGAGAAGTTCCTCTAGCTAGAATTAACTCAAGTCTTGGTGATTCTCCCGGTATACTATCAGGTATCAGCGGAGGTGAGTAAACTAGTGCTGCCAGCCTTTAAGAGGAGGCCTGCAAAAGGCGGTAGATTTTTTGCTTTTGGCTGGAAACCAATCACTAAAAAATTGAGACGATTTTTAAGGAACGAAGATGAGTAATTTCAAAGGGGCAAGTTGTCAGTCCCGAAAAAAGAAGGAGTTGTTGGTTTTTCTGGGAGTGGCGATTCTGCTGGCAGTTTGCTGGGTAACTGGAACGTTCAGGTCCAGAGCTGTTTTAACGCCCTTTCTGAAGGAGGCCTTCCCGCCGTCTGGTTTTTTTGAACCAAGAGAAGAAAATGTTTTCGTGGCCTGGCGGGATAAGACAAGAAAGGAGTTACTAGGTTACGCTGCGGTGGGCGAAGCCCATGGCTATGGAGGGAGGATTAAGGTTTTAACAGCCATGGATCCTCGGGGAATCATCAAGGGAGTAATCGTTATTGAACACCGCGAAACAGCTTCCTTTTTTATGAGGGTGAAAAATAGAGGATTGATTGATTCCCTGGTCGGCAAGTCTCCTGAAGCACCCTTAATAGCTGGCGTAGATATTGACACAGTCAGTGGGGCGACTATGACCAGTAAGGCTCTTGTTGAGAGTGTTCGGCGAGCTTCTCGAGCAATTGCCATCCGCTACTTAGGATTCAAGCTCCCTTCTGACCCCAAACCAACCATAAATATTGG
>DQWD01000065.1 GCA_011042725.1 Candidatus Aminicenantota bacterium
CTTTCGGGAGCAATAGGATCAAGCATGGTCATTTTGCCAACTACTTCGTCAACTTGATAACCGGACATCTCGGCCAATCGTTGGTTGATAAAAACAAATTTGGCCTTTTCATCTGCCAGCCAAAAGCCAACCAACGGGCTTTCCACAAATTGACGATAGCGGGCCTCTGATTCGGCCAGTTCTTGGGCTTGCTGGTATAGCTTTTGCGACTGGACTCTGATGATTATTAGGTGTTGAAGGAAAGCTAGAAAGGTTTTTTGCCGCACCGGGAGAAGCAGCACATTGTCATAGCCGGCCTCAAACCAATAATTAACTCGTGTCGCCTGGCTAGTTAAAACAATCACCGGCAGAAAAATTTCTTGTTTATGTTTAGCATCGAGAATTTTATCGCCTATTTTTTGAGCCATAGCCTCATCAAGCAGGATTAAGCTCCACTTTGACAAAGTGGAAAGGGTTTTTTGATCTATTTCGCTTGGGGGAGGAGCTTTAACCAAGAATCCTTCTTTTCTTAAATAGTCAGCCAGCACTCGACGATCTCCTCCCGAAGAAAGCAGAATTAATAAAGGTTGGTTTTTTATTTTCTCCTCCATATTATCTGGTAAGACGACTATTTCTATTAGTTCAAAAATGCCCCCTTAACTAAGCCATTAATACCGGTTTCTTTCTTTGCGATGTCCCCAAAAATTCTATCTAAATTTTCAATGTTTGGGAATGTCATTCGACATCATCTATTCATAAAATAGTGCTTTTGGCCCAGCTTGTCAAAACAATCTGATTTCTTGGCTGGTCGAATAATTTATTTGACATTACTTGGCAAAAAAATTATATTGACCACGAAAAAGAGAAAAGGGAGATGTAAGGGGGAATAAATGATACCAAGGATAGAAGATATTGCTTGTTATCCTATTCTTTTAGTTGAAGATAACCCCGATGACGTTCTCTTCATCCGGAGGGCCTTTAGCCAGGCCCAAATTATCAATCCTCTTCAAGTTGTGGGAGACGGTGAAGAGGCCACTAACTACTTTCTTGGCCATGGAATATTCGCCAATCGGCAGGAGTATCCTTTACCCGTCTTGGTCCTTTTAGACCTTAAACTTCCCCGAAAGTCAGGTTATGAAGTATTGGATTGGGTTCGGCGCCAACCACTTTTAAAGAGAATTCCTGTAGTCATCCTTACTTCCTCTCGTAATAATGAAGACATAAATCGCTGTTATGATCTTGGAGCTAATTCTTATCTGGTCAAGCCAGTGCAATTCGAGGCGCTTTTAGATATGATGAAAACCCTTCACCTTTACTGGATCTTTATGAACGAGAAGCCAGATTTTTAAGGAGGGGAAGGTGAACGAAGAGAAAAAAGAGAAGGCAGGAGTTCCCTCATCCGAGAAAGAAGAAATTATTTGGGCCCTTCTCATTGATGATAATCCGGACGATCGCCAATTGGTTCTCCGCGAGTTGCAAAAAAGTTTTCCCAGGATAAAAGTTCAGGAGATTATTGATGAGCAAGGTTTTACCGCGGCTCTCAACCAAGGAAAATTTGACCTGGTTATCACCGACTATAAGTTGGGATGGATAACGGGGTTGGAAGTCTTGCAGAGGGTCAAGGAGAAATATCCCTATTGTGCGGTGGTGATGTTTACGGCCACCGGAAGCGAGGAAATTGCGGTTGAGGCCATGAAGGAAGGGTTGGATGAGTATGTTTTAAAATCAGCTAAGCATTTTGTTCGCTTGCCAGTGGCAGTAAGAGCGGCCTTGACCAAAGAGATGCAGAGAAAAAAGGTGGATGAGATGCAGAAGCGACTTGAAGAAAGCGAGACTAAATACCGTTCCTTAACCGAGAATATAAATGACATCATCTATGCTGTTAATCAGGAAGGAGTGATTACTTATATTAGCCCTCAGGTAAAGAGGCTGGGTTTTTCTCCTGAGGAGTTTATCGGCAAGAGTCTTAGCGAAATTGCCCGTAACATTTTGGAAGAAGATCGAGAAAGGATGTTGAGCGACTTTGCCAAAGTTCTCCAGAACGGCCAAGAGAGACCAACTGAGTATCGCTTTGTCAGTCGGGATGGCTCAGTGCATTGGCTGGAAGATTTTGGTCGTGTTCAATATGATCAAAACGGTCGCCCCACGGGCATTATTAGTGTTCTTCGTGATATAACTAAGGAAAAAGAGGCCTATGAAAAACTGCAGCAATCATTGCGCGAAAAGGAAGTGTTGCTGCGAGAAATACATCACCGGGTTAAAAACAACATGCAAATCATGGCCAGTCTGCTTCGCCTGCAGGCCAGGCAAGCTGAAGATGAAAAAACCATGGAACTTTTCCGGGAGAGCCAGGCCCGCATTCGGACGATGGCGCTTGTCCATGAGCGACTTTACCAATCGCAGGACTTCTCGCAGATTGATTTTTCCGATTATATCCAGCACATGGCCCTTCACTTGATGTCCCTTTACCACGAGAGATCAAAAAATGTGGATTTAGAAATTAAAAGTGAGGGAGTAAAGCTTGACATTAATAAAGCCATACCCTGCGCTTTATTACTTAATGAAATCATTACCAATGCTTTAAAGCATGCTTTTCCTGAAGCACAGCCGGGAAAACTTGGCATCGTTTTTGAAAAGAAACCCGAAGGAAAGTATTCCCTCCAAGTCAAGGATAATGGTATCGGGCTTCCCTTGGAGATAAATCTCGCGAAACCAGAGACCTTAGGATTGCAGCTTATCACCGATTTGGCTTTTCAATTAGGTGGAGAACTTAAGATCTACCGCAACGGCGGTACTACCTATGAATTAACCTTCAGTTAAAAAAATGGGGAAAAAACTGGGGACAGTTCACATATTTACTTGATTTTCTTTACTCCTTTCCCCGGGAAGGGAAGAGGCGAGTCTTGTCCTTCCCTTTGTTTTTTCCTGGATTACTACCAAAAATTGTTTATAATAAACTTATTATTTCTCGAGCGCATTTCGCATGTTAGGGAAGAATTTAATAGGGAAGAAAAACCATAGAAAATTAAAAAAGGACCTAACTTTTCCCAACAGGAGGAGCTGATGAAAGCAATGATCCTGGAAAAATTTACCTCTATCGAGGAGAAGCCTTTAAAGTTAAAAGATATTCCGCTTCCCCAGCTTGGACGTGGTGAAATTTTGGTGGAAGTTTCGGTTTGTGGAGTTTGCCATACAGATCTGCATACTGTCGAGGGGGAATTGTCTCAGGTGAAATTGCCAATCATCCCTGGCCATCAGGTTGTGGGCAAAGTTAAGGAGAAAGGAGAAGGGGCTTCCCGTTTTGCCCTTGGAGAGAGAGTGGGTATTGCCTGGCTATATTCCACCGATGAAAAGTGTGAATTTTGTCGCCAGGGCCTGGAAAATCTCTGCCTGGCGGCTCGCTTTACTGGTTACCATGTTAACGGCGGCTACGCTGAATACATCAAAATTCCCGAAGCTTTTGCTTATCCTCTTCCCGAGGGTTTTCCCGACATTCAGACGGCTCCTCTTCTCTGTGCGGGTATTATCGGTTACCGGGCATTGCGCCTAAGCAACATAAAACCAGGTCAGCGGTTGGGGCTTATCGGCTTTGGGGCCTCAGCCCATGTGGCCATCCAGGTGGCCCTCTACTGGGGTTGTGAGGTTTATGTTTTTTCCCGCTCTCCAGAACATCGAGCCTTGGCCCGGGAATTAGGCGCTCGCTGGACTGGCACCTTAAACGATAAACCGCCAGTTGAACTGGACTCCATTGTTAATTTTACGCCAGCTGGCCCCACAGTGCTGGCCGGAATGAGACTATTAGGGCGAGGAGGAACGCAAGCTCTAGCGGGAATTTACATGACCCCCATTCCGGAAATGGATTATCAGGAACATCTCTATTGGGAGAAAACGTTACGCTCCGTGGCCAACGCCACCCGCCGGGATGGAGAAGAGTTACTGGCGCTGGCGGCTGAAATTCCCATTAAAACCACAGTCGAGACTTATCCCCTGGCCAAAGCGAATGAGGTGCTTTTAAAATTA
>DQWD01000114.1 GCA_011042725.1 Candidatus Aminicenantota bacterium
AGAAGCGCCGCTGAGAGGGCCAATTTTTGCTTCATGCCCCCGGACAAATTAGCTGCTCGCCGCTGGCGGAAGGGAAGCATGCCGGTTTTCGCCAGAAGGTGTTGTTTGAGTTCTTCGCGCCTCTGGTGAGGTAATCCTTGGATATCGGCAAAGAAGTTGAGATTTTCTTCGACGGTTAAGTCAGGATAAAGAGAGAATTGTTCGGGCATGTAAGCGGCTATCGAGCGGAGAGCCCGGTAGTCGTTGTTCTGGAGAGGTTGTCCATTCAGTTTAATCTCCCCAGAATCTTTAGCAAGGAGACCCAGAATAAGTTTAAGGATGGTTGATTTTCCACTGCCGTCAGGGCCAGCAAGAATAGTCAAGCTTTGTCGATGGAGTTTAAAAGACACTTCTTTGACAGCCTGGAGATCGCCAAAGGCCTTATTTAGGTTACTAACTTCAAGGAGAAAGTCATTCATTTTGGCTTAACCACAAAAAAAGTATTTAGGGCCACAAATTTTGACAAAGTGTTTAGGGCCAATCCTTCTGTTTTATCCACTAAGAAGGCGCTCATTTTAGCTTTATCACTGAAAAAGTATTTGGAGCCAATCATTCTGGATTAATTCCCGAAAAGAAGTTAGGTGCACTTCTGGGGGTAAACCACCAAAGCCATGTTGTAAGCACCCCGACTTGACTCTGCCCCATATGCCGCCAGGAAAGGCGGTTGGTTGGAGTTGCTTTCTCGATTAGTGCCACTTCTTACCTCCGGCGCAGGTTGACGGTCACGGGCATACCTAGTTTAAGCTTATCCTGGCCCTCTTTGACCTTTATTTTCACCCGGTAGAGTAGAGACTTTCTTTCTTTTTCGGAAATGATGTACTTTGGTGAAAACTCGGCTTCCCGTCCGATGAACGTGATTTCACCCGGCAAAGGTTGGGTGAGCCCGTCGATGAAAATATCAACTGGATGTCCCAACCGGAGATGGCTTAATTCTTCTTCCTCTAGAAAGGTTTCGACAAAAAGGCTGCTGGTGATCAGAATTTCAGCCAGCGATTGACCTGGGAACACTGTTTCACCTTGATTGATGAACTTGCGCAGCACGAGGCCGCTAGCCGGCGCCTCGAGCGAGTAGTCAGCCAGTTGGAGGAGGATTTGCTGTTTTTGGTTGTCGAGAGCCTCAAGTTTTACTTGCAGCGACTTGAGAGCTTGGCGAACTTCAAAAAGAGAAGTGTTGATTTCCGCCAGTTTCAATTGGGCTTGCTGTAATTCGTCGCCGGCGACGGATTGTTTTTCTTTAAGGCGATTTAAACGCTGAACTTTATCTTCCCAATAGTTTTTGGTTTCGAGAAGCAGGTTGATTTTTTCTCTAGTCTTTTGCTGGTTGAGCCTAATTTCTTGGGCTTGAATGTCCAGAGCCTCTAGTCTTTTTTGGATTTTCCGGTCATCGATTTGAGCGACGAGGGAATCCTGGACGAGGCGGTCCCCTTCGTTAAGCTCTAAGAGAGTGACTTGGCCTCCAACTAGAGATTTGACCAGGACTGTCTCTCCGTCAACCACTCCAGCCGCTTCAATCAAGTTGTCTTTGGATCGGCAATTAGAGAAGAAGATAATACTGGTGATGAGTAAGACAAGAAAAGAAAGGGTTTTGAAATTAAGTTTGTCATCTAAAGTTAGCTGGTTCAAAATAATTGGCTGATGACTTTTGTATTTTTTTTGTTTCATCGGCTGACCTCCGTGTAGTGGCCGATTAAAGAATTAATCGTCACCTGCGTGAGTAAAAGCTGATAATTAACTTCCTGAATACTCCATTTATAGTTTTCTTCCTCACTGAGAGCAGTTAAATAATCAAGGTGAGGAATGAGATTTTCTTGCCATAAGTTGTGCTTTAGTTGCCTTTTCTCTCGGGCATAATCGACCATCTTCTGAAGGTGACTTAATTTTTTCTGGAGAATTTCAACCTGGCTGTAAAGGCTTGCCAGTGATTTTTTGGTGTCCTGTAAAAAGTTTTCCCTTGTGGTTTCGATTTGGCGGGCCTTAAGGTCAAGCATTTCTTGTTCGACATTTTTTTTCTGCCAATCAAAAAGAGGGACATTTAAGCTTATTCCCCCCTGAAAATAGAGGGTCCATTCTTTTTCAAAAAAATTGATCCCTGGTTTTCCGTAGTGAACTTCCGCCTGGGCGGCTAATTGGGGGAGATAGCGACCGGCGATAATTTTTTTCTGGATGTTGATCATGGTTAGTTGTTTATCGAGCTGGCGAAGAAAAGGGTGATTCTTTTCCAGGAAAGCCATCGCTTGGGGCAGATCAAGGGAGGGCTCAAGGGGTTGAGGGGCAATTTCTTCGGGATAATGGCCGGTTAGACGATGAAAATTGAGTCGCTCTTCTGCAGCGAGTTGTTCAAGGTCAAGCAGGGAATTTTCGATTTCTTCGATTTTGCTCAAAGTTTCAAGTAAATTTGCCCGCCGGGAAAGCTCTTCCTTGACTAAATTTTCAAGTTGCTGGCGGTGGAGCTCAAGTCGTTTCTTAAGAGTTAATGCTGAATTCTGCCGCGTTTGAAGGAGCTGGTAGCGATAGAATGAAGATATGACTTGAGTGATGATTTGATTGGCCAGCAGACTTTGTTGATCGGTGGCCATCAATTTTTGCAGCCGGTTAAGTTCTACGGCTTTACTAAGTTGGCCGCCAGTGAATAGAGGTTGGCGAAGCACAAGACTTAGGTCGTAATTATGCTTTAATCCACCTTCAATCCGCCCCGGGGAAGAGACGGCAGTTTGGGAAGCGAGATTAGTTGAAGAGGGTGAGCCAAAAGGAAGTTCCAAAACAGGTGTTAGAGAACGATAAAGGTAATTCCCGTTAAAGGAGATGTTAAATAACTTTTCTTTCGCTTGGAGAGTCTCCTGGCGCGCAAGATAATCAACTTCCAAAGCAGCGTGGCGGAAATTTTGACTTATTTTGAGGGCATTGGCAATGGCTATTTCCAGGGGAATTTTTCCCGTTTGGTTTGCCTCTTGGCTTTGGGCTGCTAGTGGCCAGGTCAACGTCAAAATTGAGAAAAACAGCAAAAGAGTGAAATGAACAAGATGTGATCTTTCTCTTGCTAAAAATATTAAACGACAATAATAAATAATTAGATCAAATTTTCGCCTTAAACTTAAATTAGAAATTCTTGATTTCATGGTAAAGCTCCGTGTTTTAAAAATTTAATCAGGCTGGCTACTCTCTGCTGGAGAAATTGGGGTGAGTCAATAAATTTTTCTTGAAAGAGCGCTTCGACCACTGGAGCTATAATGGGGGTAAAAAGCAATGGCGGCAGGAGATTCAGAGCCAATTGGGCGGGATCGCTTTCCTTGAGCAATCCCTGGGTTTCCCACTTCTTTAGTTTCTTTTTGATCTCAAGAGGTGGTGAAGGCTGGTAGGAATTAAAGGCTTCAGCCATCATTTGGGCCATAACCTGGGGTTCCCGGACAAGTTCAAGAATGATCATTCGAATATAATCAGGATGTTGGAAGGTAAATTGGGTATAGATGGGCGGAAGAAGCTCAAGTAAATCTTTTGGCTTTTGCGCCTTGGAAAGAGCTTGCTGGAGTTGAGGAACCACGATTGATAAAGCTTGCCTCATTACTTCTTGAAATAAATTTTCTTTCGATGAAAAGTAATAGAAAAGCAGAGCCTTATTTACTTTGGCTTGCATAGCAATCCTGGCCATTCGGGCTCCTTCCCGTCCATGAATAGCAAATTCCTTGAGAGCAGCGTGAAGGATACGTTGGGGAGAGGAAGGCGAAGAAGCAGGAGGTGAAGAAGGTGAAATTTTATTTTTCTTCATGATTATTTCTTTTTTGTTCATTTCTTGCCCTGAAAATTTAACCAGTTGGTTTAACCATATGGTTAAAATAACAATCCGAATAATGTTTGTCAAGTTTCTTTGAAGAAAAATTTTAGCCCGCCAAGTAATTCCTCCGATTTTGATCTATTTCAATTTTTTG
>DQWD01000301.1 GCA_011042725.1 Candidatus Aminicenantota bacterium
TGCCGGGGAGATTTGATATTTTTCCAAAGCTTCGCTCTTAATTCTCACCAAATAAACTGGTTTTCCTTGGCGGAGATTAGTTCTTACATCCGCAATTCCAGGAATTTCTTTCAACTGGGTGGTTAACTGTTGAGCTAGGTTACCGAGGATACGGAGGTCATCTCCTTTAATTTTCAACCCTACTTCAGCAGTAGAAAAAGCTAAAAACTGGGCCAGAGTGGATTGCTCCTTAACCAGAGAATAACGTAATTCTGGCCACCTCTCCAGCCACTGGCGTAGATTTTCAAGAACCGGATCAACATCCCGAGGGTGTTTAAGTTCGACATATAAACGACTGGTATTAAGAGAAACTTCAGGATTATAAGCCTCCATGCCCGAAACTACTCCTATCTGAGAAAAAACATCCTTAACTTTACCCGAGGAAATCAACCAGTTTTCGATAAGGCCCACAACTTGAGCGGTTTGCTCCAATGAATAATCCACCGGCGTTTCTAGATTGATCTCAAAAGATTGAGCTTCTGGTTTAGGCAACAATTCGCGAGGAAGGAAAACCCCGACCATGACCGTAATAGCTAAGATAAGGAAGCTAATTACCAAAACCCTGCCCTTGCGTTGGAGAACCACCACTAAAAAACGATGATACCAGTCAGCAAAGTAACTATAAAGACGATTATAACCTTGAAAAAGACCATGAATTACAGGTTTTAAGGGTCGAAATAAATAGTGGGAGCCAAGCACTATCAGTTGAGTGAAGAGACTTAAGATAAAATCGAGCAAAAGATAAACTAATCTTAAAGCCTTTTGCCCCAGCCAAATAACAAGAGTAAAAGGAAGAAGATAAACTGGTTTCCAGGAAGGCTGGCTAATTAACTTCTGCCAATGATCTTTCATTCTTTGGTGACTAACTTCCTGGGAAAGATCCAGCGGCAATTCCCGGGAAGCCAGCATGGGCAGCAAGGTAAGGGAAACAAACAACGAAGCCAATAAAGAAAAAGTCACTGTCAAGGCTTGGTCTTTAAACAACTGGCCGGCTAAACCGTGAATATAAATGATCGGTAAAAACACCGATACGGTGGTGAGGGTAGAGGCGGTAACGGCCATCCCAACTTCTCTTGTTCCTTCATAAGCCGCCTTGATCCCTGGTTTCCCTAATGTTTTATGCCGAAAAATGCTCTCTGAGACCACGATCGAATTATCCACCAACATACCAATGCCCAGGGCTAATCCTCCTAAGGACATGATATTTAAAGTTATGTTTTGAAAATAAAGGATGTTAAAGGTGGCAATCACGGAAATAGGAATAACGGTGGCAATTATAACCGGAGTTTTTACATCCTGAAGAAAAATCAAAAGAACCAAGAAGGCCAAAAGTGCCCCGAATAAAATGGACTTAACTACCGACGAAATGGCATTTCGGATGTAACGGGCTTGTTCATAGACGACAAAAATATTTAATTCAGGGTTTTCTTGGCGAATTTCATCCAGCACACGATGGACAACCTGCGTAACTTTTACTGTGTTAGCTCCGGATTCTTTCCGGACTAAAACCCCAATACTCTCTTCCCCATTTAACCGGGTTATGCCTTCTCTTTCTTTGATCGAATCCTTGACCGTAGCCACATCTTTTAACCTTACCATTCCTCGTTGGGTGGTGGCTTTTAAAACAATGGAATTAAGTTCCTTTACTTCTTCAAATTCGCCCACAACTCTAATCGCATACTTAAATCGCCCTTTCCGAATTGTTCCGCCTTGGAGGTTACGGTTGAAAGAATCTATTTTTTGGGCTATTTCGTCAATAGTTAATTGATATAAAGCCATCAATTCCGGGTGAACCTCAACTTGAATTTCTCTCTCTACCCCCCCGGCTATTTCGGCTGAGCCCACCCCTTCAATTTGTTCTAACCTCGGTTTAATTAATTCCTCACACAACTCTTTTATTTCCAGCAAGGTTTCCGGAGCGGAGACAGAGAGAATTAGAATCGGGCGACTCTGGGGATCAAGAGGAATAATGGTAGGTTCATCGACATCTTCAGGAAGGAGAACATTATCCAATTTCTCCCGGGTATGAAGAAGAGCAAAATCCATATCTGTTCCCCAGCTAAACTCCAGGCTTAAAATAGAGAGCCCCTCCTGGGAAATAGATTCCACCCTCCTTAGGCCTGGAATACGACTCACGGAAGCTTCCAAGGGTCTAGTCACTAGAGTTTCCACTTCTTGGGGAGCAACCCCCGGGTATTGAGTAATTACTGACAGGCGGGGGTAATTTATATTAGGGAGGAGATCAACACTGAGTTGGCGAAGAGAGACAACCCCAAGGAGAAGAATGGCTAGGAAAAACATGGTCACCGTCACCGGTCGTTGAATCGATATTTTGGTAATCTTCATTTTTAACTACCTTTTCCTCTAACCTTTTTAATTCCCACCATGTTAGACTGCTTTAATCATTAATTTTTTTCACCCGATTATGATTTATCTTTCACTCCATTAGTTTTCATTCTCATTAACTCGGTGGGCATCAATTTTGTTCCCCCACATCTATTTTTTATATCATTATCCTTTCCAGAAAAAAATACTTTTCTCTAGGAAAAAATGGTGACACTCTACTTGTTAAAGAAAACTGGTGAAAAATGGTGACAGTTCACTTGTTTACTTTTTTTACTGCCGAGCTAATTGAAGACAGAATAATTGCCGGCAGTCGTTACCTTTTATAATAACTTAGAACTTAGACCAATCAACCTTCTTCAAGCGGCCAAAAAATTTCTCCCTCCTCTTTTTACTAACAATAAGTATGACCTGTTCTCTTTTTGTTCTCTTTTTTGGGGCGAATGCTCAGCTTAAATGCTACTCTTGGCTCT
This sequence comes from Candidatus Aminicenantota bacterium, assembly GCA_011042725.1. GTDB lineage: Bacteria > Acidobacteriota > Aminicenantia > Aminicenantales > Aminicenantaceae > JdFR-80. The sequence continues at coordinate 2,856 of DQWD01000301.1, forward strand.
GGAATCATTTAAGGAAATAAAAATCATTTCAGCGACTCAATTACCTTTTTCGAAAAAGCCGGGGGCTGATAAAGTTTATAAACCGGATATTCGTTAAATCTTCTCCCCCATTGTGGAGCAAGATAGCGATCGAAGAAATTCCAAACAAGTAAACCGTCATCACTTTCCGGCTCTAAAAGGTAGGCAGCTAATTTACCCAAAGGTTGAGCAGTACTAACAAAAATAGTCCCCGCTGGGAAAACTTTTTTGATAATTTTGATTTCACCCTTAACTTGATTTAAATGATGTCCTTGAAATAATCTCTCGCTAGATTGCAACTCCTTGAGCTGGAAGGCTTCAACTTCAAGCTCAAAAGCCGCCTCCAATCTTTCCAGGATAATTCCGTGATGAAGAAGATTTTCAATTACTTTTGGATCTGGATAAAGCAATAAGTAGCCATATGGATAACGCACTTTTTTCTTGGCTTTAAAGTGGGCAAAAAAAGGAATTTCATAGGTTCTCTTTGCTTGCTCATTGATCTTGACTCGAGGCCATTGACCCGGTCTTTCTTCCAAAGACATTTCATAGCCAAGAACCTTAATTTTTTCTGGTAAGGGTTCAACCTCATAATCAACAATAAAATAATCATCTTTTCCGGGATTCATCCCCAATTCAATTGTCCGTTGGTCAGCTTGAGAAATAAGCTGTTTAATTTCTCCAGCGTGAGCCACACAATGATCAAGAATCGACAGCAACAGATGATAGCAACCAAAAACTCTGGTTTTAAAATCCTTATATGGATAATTTTCATTAAGAATAGCCAGGCGATTTCGAAGACCGATGTAATTAGTCAAATACCGGGGTTGGGGCCCTAACGTCCGCCAACCTTTCTCTGGCTGACGAATATCCATAAAATCTCCATGAGGTATGGAAAGTGTGTTGTATTTTTCTTTTAGAATCCGGCTTACTTCGGGGAGCATCTCTTGGCTCATATAGTCAATTAATTCTAAATCTCCATTTGGGTTTAGTTGCCAAACGTAGGTAACCGGTTCTTCATGATAGGAGCCATTATGAGTATGGCCATCAAAAACAAGAGCCGGATTCCACCGAAGGAGAACATTTTGAA
>DQWD01000252.1 GCA_011042725.1 Candidatus Aminicenantota bacterium
CTCCTTCTGCCCTTGCCACGGCTACAATCGACACCCATTTCTTCTTCTCTTTCACCAGTAGCTTCATCTTTTTTTTCTTTTCCTCCTTTTTCTCCAACTGCTATTTCTTCTTCCTTGAACTCTACTTACCGGTCATTGCCACCATCACTATCATCATCTTTATTCTTTTCTTTCTCCTTCTCCTTTTTAACTTCACTCCCTTCAGCACTATCATCGTCTTTGCCTTTCTCTATACACCTTAGAAGTTCAAGCTCAGCAGCCTCCCCTGAATCATGGCCAGAAAAGGTGGCTCACTTCCTTGGCAGACAACCACCCCATTTCCAGGAAGCTGTTGACTATCTAGAAACAATCTGGCCCTCTCTTCCCGACCAAGGCAAGGTTACTGCTTCAGCTTGCCTCGCTTTTTTCTACCATCAACTTAAGGCAAAAAACGACGAGTACCATTGGCTAAGCCTTCACTTTGAAAAATACCCATCTTCTTTCTGGGACTATGCTTTTTTACCACCACCATGGGAGAAAAAATTGTTAAAGTACCTAAACTACTGGGAAAAAACTTACCCTCAGCTTTACGACTTAGCCTTCTTTAAACCTCCTCAGTCTCCCTTGGAAAAATGGCCAGCTTCCCTCACTCTGGTGATTAGCGTTAAAGCCGAGGCTTTTTATAAAATTTTCCAAGACAATTCACCAGTGGCTGGCGGTAAGTTAAAGCCCGGTCCAAATTTAGTAAAAATCCCGCTACCCGATTTTGCTCCGCAAATAACAAGAACTATTCCCTTTCTTCTGGAGTTTAAAAAAGATGATTTAATTATCAGCTACCAAGTCGATTTAAATCAAACCCTGGAAACCACCACTAATCGTTTTTCACTTCAACCCCCTCAGGTTAAAAGCCGAAAACTAAAACTTTCCCTCTATTGGCAAAATAAAATGTTGGCTCAAAGTGAAATAATCCAAGATCTAAAAGAAGAAATCACCAAGAATTTACCTCCCCGAGATGGTCTATTCCTTCCTTTTGGCCCTTACCGAGAGAAAGGCGACCCCACCAATTCCGGGGTTTCAGTTTTCCAGGCTCTTCAACTCTTAGGCAATTTTCTTCAGAAAAAACTCTCTTCCGAACAAAAATCAGGCAGTCGCCTCCACGAAGGAAAAAAAATTATTTCCCTCTCCCAGATAACTCCCGACCAAGAACGAGAATTAAAATTCTTGCTCCGCTCCTACTCCTCTCAAATCTCAGGTCAAACCACCTTTCATCATGGGCGCCTCAATCTAAAAACATTCTTTAAAGAGGGCAAGGCCTTTTCTCTGGAGAAGCAGAAGACAATTTTACCTTGAAGCTCTAGTCGCCATTCTTCTTTCTTTTTCGCCTTTCGTTCGATTTTGTTTCCCGTCACTTGGGAACAAAACCTATTTTTTATTTCTCTTCTTCCGGCTTTTTCTTCTTTATTCTTCTTCAGGTTTGACTCGGCCTTCCCGGATGGCTTCATCGATTATCTTGGATTGCAATTGCTGGGGAACCTCTTCATAGTGACTGAACTCCATCAAGAAAGAGCCGCGCCCCCCAGTAATCGAAGTTAAAGTAGGCTCAAAATCAAGCATTTCAGCCATCGGCACCTGGGCCCGGATAACCTGCATATTCCCTTTCTGCTCCATGCCCAGAACTTTACCTCGCCGACTATTGAGAGCCCCCATTACATCGCCCATATTTGCTTCGGGAGTATAAACTTCCACATTCATGATGGGCTCAAGAATGGTAGGCTTGGCCTCTTTCATTCCTTTCTTAAAGGCCATCGAGGAAGCAATCTTGAAGGCAATATCTGAGGAATCAACTTCATGATAGGAGCCATCATAAAGGGTTACTTTAAAATCAACCACCGGGTACCCGGCCAAAACTCCCTTTTTCCGAGCCTCCTGGATTCCTTTTTCGATAGAAGGAATGTAATTTTTGGGGATAGCTCCCCCAAAGATCTTATCTTCAAACTCAAAATCTTTACCGCGAGGAAGAGGTTCCATTTTGATCTTTACATCCCCGTATTGACCTCGTCCCCCGGTCTGTTTCTTATATTTTCCCTGGACATCAGACTTGCTTTTGATTGTTTCCTTGTAGGGAATTTTGGGTGGCTTAAGGTCAACATTGACGTTATATCTCTTTTTCAATCGTTCAGTGATGATCTCCACATGAAGTTGACCATTGCCCGAGATGATTAACTCATTGGTCTCGGGATCCCGCTCAATGCGGATGGTTGGATCTTCCTCAGTTACTCGATGAACGGCTTGGGAAATCCGGTCCTCGTCGGCTCTCGTTTTAGGTTGGATGGCAAAAGAAATTGATGGCTCAGGAAACTTGATCGGTGGAAATTGAATGTTCGCTCCCTTGGAACACAAGGTATCTCCAGTTAGAGTTGACTTAAGTTTTGCCGTGGCCACAATATCTCCCACTATGGCTTTGGCTGTGGATACTTGGTCTTTCCCCTGGAGAAAGAAAAACCCGTTTAATTTTTCCTCAACTTCTTTAGTTGAATTATAAACAACGGCATCTCCTTTTATTTCACCCGAAAAAACACGCATAATGGAGATGCGCCCGGTGTAAGGATCCGAAATGGTTTTAAAAACCAAGGCAGCAAAAGGACCATCGGCGGCCGGGCTGAGCTGCCCCTCAACAATAGGAATCGAATCTCTCTCCAAAGGAGAAGGGAGAAAATTAGCTATACCATCAAGAAGAGGTTGAATGCCCATGTTAAGAAGGCCAGAAGCAATAAAAACAGGCACTATATCTCCGGCCAAGACGCTCTGACGGAGCCCCCGAATTAAATCCTCCTGGGAAAGCTCGCCTTGCTCAAAATACTTTTCCATTAACTCTTCATCCGATTCGGCCACCATCTCCATCAGCTCTTCATATTTTTTCTCCACCTCTGATTCAAGCTCGGCCGGAATGTTGTCTTCTTTCATTTGGCCTGATTCATCTTTGGAAAAGAGATAAGCTTTCTTGCTGATCAAGTCAATCACGCCGGAAAAATCTTTTTCTTGGCCAATGGGGAGTTGCACCGGCACAGCTTTTCGGCCAAAAAACTGATGAATTGCCTCGAGAGTCCGGTCAAAATCAGCATTTTCCCGCTCAACCTTATTGATGACAATGAGTCGAGGAAGATTTAATTCATCCATCATTGCCCAGACTTTCTCGGTACCGACTTCCACTCCGGCTACAGCACAAACGAGAATCACGCCCGCATCAACAGCTCGCAAGCTAGCCCGGGTATCCCAGAGAAAATTGGTATAACCAGGGCAGTCAACAACATTGATCTTATGGTTCTTCCAATCAAGATGGCAGACGGCTGATTGAATAGAAATCTTCCTGGCTATTTCATCGGGATCAAAATCAGTCACGGTATTACCCTTGTCAACTTTCGTCAACCGAGTGGTAACTCCGGCTTGAAAAAGGAAAGCAGCAGCCATGCTTGTTTTACCCGATGAGCCGTGGCCAGTAAGGGCAATATTCCTGATTTTCTCAGCCGCATATTCTTTCATTTCCATCCTCCGCTTCGGAATTTAATTTTCGGTAAAAATAATATGGCTAAATTAGACCTGAAACCTTCTTATTAAGAAGTTCCGGAGAAGCTTATATCATACACTAACTAGCTTAATCAACTCAAGTTCAAAAAATGGAAAAAGGCAGAACCACAAAAAAAGGTGAAAAACTGATAAAAACTAGAGAAAAAAACTGGGGACAGTTTACCTATTTACCTAATTTTTTCATATTGAAAAAAAGTGGTGTAGAAAAAACTGGGGGTAGAAAAAACCGGGGACAGTTCATCTATTTACCAGTTTTTTAAACTAAAGAAAGTTCACATCTTTAGCTTTTTGATTGACCAACACAAGCAAAATTTTCAAAATTGGACAAACCCGGGGACTTCTCCTGTCAAAGTGGTGGTTGCTCACCCCGTATAACGTATAATTAGGAATAA
>DQWD01000091.1 GCA_011042725.1 Candidatus Aminicenantota bacterium
ACGCATAGTGTCGCCAAGACGGATGTGGGCTTCCATGTCGTGGATGACCGCGTTCATGCGCGCCATGGCAAAGGTGGAGGGATTGATTTCCTGGCCGTGAAGGCGTAGGGGCGCGTGTTCGGGCGGCAGGCGATGGCGGCCATTTTGTTGCTCCCCGTGGGTTTCCAGCAGGCGTAGGTGACACTTGATGAGCAGGCCGCCTGAGCCGCAGGCGGGGTCGTAGATCGTCATGCCGGGCTTCGGCTCCAGGATGCGGGCCATCAGCACCGCTACCTCGCGCGGGGTGTAGAACTCTCCCGCGCTTTGCCCCTGCCCCTCAGCAAACTTCCGCAGCAGGTACTCATAGGCGCGGCCCAGGATGTCTGGCTCCACATCCCGGAGGCCCAGCCGATGGCGGGAGAGCACATCCACCAAAGTGGCGAGGTATTCATCAGGTACGATGCGCTGCCCGGCGGTGGTGGCGTTGAAGTCCACCAGATCGATGACGCCCTGGAGGCGTGGGTTCTCGCGGGCCACCGCCCGCACCGCATCTGTCAGATACTGCCCCAGATCAGTGGCTTGCCGGCGGATATTAGGCCAGCGAGCGTTTCCAGGAATGTAAAAGCGAACCGAGCCGCGGTTACTAGCAATAATCCCTCGTTGCCGCTCATCCTCGACGATCTGCGCGGCTATATCCCGGCTACCATATTCCTCGGCCAAGCGCGCAAGCTCGTCCCCAAACACATCGGAAAGTCGTTTCAGAAAGACAAGCGGCAGGATGTAGTCCTTGAACTTGGGCGCATCCACCGGCCCGCGAATCACACAGGCGGCATCCCATAACCAAGACTCCAGCGTCGTAATGTCAAGTGGCATAGTGCTGTTTCTCCTTGGCATTCGCTTTCCAAAGGTCGGCAGTTGCTTCAGGAGCTTCGCGGAACTCGTCTTCGTTTGTCTTCATCTTCTCGTACAGGCTTATCCAGTATTTGTCAAGGGCTATAAGACCTGATCGGTTTCCTAGATCATCCTGATTGAGTAATTTCTTCTTTATTAAATAATTCATTAAAAATCCCAAAAATCAGGTTTTTGTGATAAGGATCACCATATTTTTTTATCGCAACCCCACTCATAATTCAATCATATTTATAATTTAATGGCAATGATAATTGTTGTCAAAAAATAGTAAATGATAATATTCGTATATATATTTAAATGGAATAAATCTGCATTAAAATAATTAACATTAGTGTACAATTTAATTCGCAAAATTAATTTGAAGCAGTAGGTGCGCCGTAGGCTAGTATATAATTTTGTTTGTATATATTTCAAGAAGGAGCCATCGTTAGAGCTATTTAAAAAACCAATCTCCTTCGAGTGGAGAAATTACTTACGATGGCCCAACGAAAAAAAATAAAGAAGTTTTGAAAAAGATTCTAGTGGAATTTATTGGCCAAGAACCTAATTTCTTAGCCAGGTTGAAATGGCTGGCTGACCCATGTGTCCTTTTCAGAAGGCTACATTTCTATGGATGTATCCTTCCCACCGGGACACCTGGACGGTCATTGAAAAATGACCCCCCCCATGGAAAGGGGGATTAGAGGCTGCTTATGAGGCAGGATTTATTTTTTCCAAAATTTCCAGGTCGGCTTGGTCGGCCAGGCGCCCCGAAGCTTTTTTTGTTTTAATTAGGTCCTTTAAGCTGATAAAACTTACTTTTATTTTTTCTAGTTTTTCTGCCACCAGAAAAAGAATTAGAAAGGGAAAGAAATATTTTGTTGGTCTTTATTTCTTTCTATCAGCCAATATCTTTAATTCAAATTATCTAGTTCGGAATTGCCTGTGTTGATGACTTCTGACTTTCTACTCAGCCAATATTTATAATTCAAGCTAATGGCTGTTACTCAAGATATCACGGTTTTGAAAATGCTTGCCTCCCCCTCTATCCAGTGGACATCCCTCCTCTTTAATGGTATCTTTACTTGGAAGGAAAAACTTATTTTCTTCATGGCTCACCTCCTGTGTTAGTGTTTTTTCCATTCACAGTTTAAGGTGAGCCTCTCCTCTCTTCAACCCCGAAAAAAAAAGATACTTACATTTCACGAAAAGAAATTTACCTGAAGCCAACCCTAGTGTATAATTATCAACTTCATAGAGAGGTGAAAAAATGATTGATGAAATTGTCATTTCGCGGGCCATAACTGAGGCCTATTTAAAAGAATTTTTAGACTGCCTCGAATCCGATGTAATCATTAGTGGGGCCGGTCCAGCTGGTTTATGTGCGGCCCTTAATTTAGCCCAAGAAGGCTATAAAGTTGTTGTTTTTGAGCGCACGCTTCGACCAGGAGGAGGAGTCCCGGGTGGGGGCATGATGTTTAATAAAATCGTGATTCAGGAAGAGGCTCGTCCTCTTTTAGAAGAGCTAGACGTAACCCTTAAGCCGTACCAGGAAAATTATTATGTTGTTCAGGCCCTAGAGCTTTTGGGAGCTTTGCTAGTCAAGGCTATTAAACAAGGTGTTTACCTTTTTAATTGCATCTCTGTCGAGGATGTCTTAATCTACGATAAAAAGGTTTCTGGGGTAGTTATCAATTGGTCAGCAGCCCAAGCAGCTGGCCTTCATGTCGATCCTCTCACAGCCCGGACCAAGTTTGTGGTGGATGCCACCGGGCATGCAGCGGAAGTGGCGGAGATTGTCAGCCGTAAATCAGGATGTAAACTTTTTACCTCCACGGGGAAAGTAATCGGAGAAAAACCTATGTGGGCCGAAGAGGGGGAAAAGATCCTCTTAACTAACACCAAAGAAGTTTACCCTCACCTCTATGTGTGTGGAATGGCGGCCAACGCTGTATTTGGAGGACCCCGCATGGGCCCTATTTTTGGAGGAATGCTCCTTTCGGGCCAGAAAGTTGCTCAACTTATCGCCGCCCGGCTTAAAACTAAGTAGAAGTATCTAGAACCAATAATTAAGACCGATAGTTATGGTATAACCAGAAAGATCAAAAGGCTCAAATCCTTCAAAAGCTTCGGTTAAGTTGCCTTCAGCTTTATTTAACTTAAATTCACCCTCAAGGCTAATTCGGTTAGCGATAGGGATCATCAAGCCAGCCATCACCTGATAGCCAAAAGAAATCTTGCTTTCTTCGCGAGCATCAGTGGGATAAATAGGATAAATGGTAACTTCATTGGCAGTATCCCACCAGGGATCGCTGAAATCGATTAAGTCCCCTTGAAGGCGAACATTCCAGAGGTAAATGCCTACTCCTCCACCAATAAATGGAATAATCCTTTCGCCGCGACCAAGGGGAGCGATTTTTAAAGAAACTTGAAGAGGGGTGATGGAAACATTGAAATTATGAGATGGAGAAAATTCACCGATAAATTCATCGGGATAGGCCCAATCTCCGTCGTAGTCTTGATAGCCTACGTAACCCTCATAGACACCAACTTTGTTCTTGGAATAACCGTCAATGGTGATGGCGAGGCTTAATTGGCGGGAGAGAAAATATTCATAAGTAAAACCAAAGTTGGTATCTTGAAAATTGCTTTTGGTGAAACTCATGTTTTCGAGCTCCGTCTGCCAGAGGTCACTTTCCGCTCGAGGGATGAAATAACCAACTTTAAAAGTTACTAGGTCTGCCCGGGAAAGGGCAGGGATAATTAAAAGCATCATTGCCATTAAGGTTAGTAATTTTTTCATTTTTTCCTCCTAGAAAACATTCTGCAAAAAAAATGCCAATTTATCTTCTGAGAGAGAAACTTTGCTCTCTGTTATTTTTTGAGGTCATCTGTCCTCAATATTTCATTCTCGTTCGATTTATTCTTCGTTCTGGAGTTAGAATTGGCTCGCTTCATTTATAGTTGAGGACGAGCTATCCGTCAAGTTAATCTTATTCGCCACTGGGGAAAGGGGCGGAGAAAATCTTACTTGATAATATGTGTCTTGGGACCTACACTCCAGCTTATTCTCCC
>DQWD01000042.1 GCA_011042725.1 Candidatus Aminicenantota bacterium
CCATTGTCGCCAAGATCATTCTCCGGGATGTGACCCGGGGCCGAATTATTTTTTCCAACCCCAGTTTTGTTTACCAGCAAGAATATGAAGTACCCCAGGGGTCAGATTTTGAGTCAGTGGAAACCGAGGCCATTGCTAAGATTGCCGAAAGGTTTGCGCGAAGCCTGGTGATTACCATCCTCGAGGGGTTTTAACCCAGTGTATCGTTTTTCAGTTTTGAAGAAGTTTAAAGGCGAGAAGATTGCGCCCTTTTATTTTCTTTACGGTGAAGAAGAATACCTGGGGCGTCTAGTTTTGGAGGAAATAAAGGCCAAGCTTTCCAATGCCGAACAATGGCGAGTTGAGAAGTTTGATTTAAAGAATCTTTCCTGGCCGGAAGTTATAGATGTGGCTCAGATATCCCAGGGACTTTTCGTCTCACGGCGCTTGCTTCTCCTTTCAGGTGAGTATCGAGACAAAGACGAGGAGAAACAGAAGAATAAAGAGCGGAAGAAATCAACTGGATGGTCTCTAAATAAACCCGATAAAAAAGCCATTGAAGATTATCTAGCCTTCCCCAATCCGGGCTCTATCATTAGTGTACTTTTGATTGGGGAGCCGAAGAGAATTGAGGGAACTTCCCTTTACCGCTTTTTAAAAACTTTCTCTCCAGGCAAGATAGTCTTGTTGAAACTGCAAGCTTTTCCCGAGGAGAAAAAAAAGTGGATTCACCAGGAATTTAGTTCAAGAGGAAAAACCATCGAAGAAGAAGCGCTCGAACGGATGATGGAATTGGTCGGTTCTGACTTAAATATTCTTTATCAGGAAATCGAGAAAATCACCTTGTTTATTGGTGACAAAAATAAAATAAATATTGATGATGTCAACCAAATTGCAGGCTGGATGGCTGAAGTGGATATCTGGGATTTGGAAGAGCACCTAGAAAAAGGAGAGGTAGCCGGGTGTATTAAAGTTTTAGACCGCCTGCTTTCCCAAGGAATAAAAGAGGAATACATTCTTCACCAATTAGCCAAAGCCTTGAAAAATATTTTTTTAGGTAAGCAGCTTATCCAGGAGCGAAAGAGCCAACGCGAAGTTTTTAAACTTGTCAAGCCTTATCTTAAAGAAAATTTTTCTTTCTATCCTCAAAAACTGGCCAGTTTTATAGCGGCGGTTGATGGTTTAAGTTTTGCTCAATTAGAGGCAGTTTTCCAATCCTTAAAAGAGGCTGATATTGCTCTTAAACAAAGCGGACTTCCCCCGGAAGTAGTGTTAGAGAATTTTTTTCTTCAATATGGCCAAATAAGAGGTACGACATGAGCCACTTTTATTAGGGAAGGCGAAAAGGTGGTTCATTAAGGGCTCAGGATACTTAAAAACGAAGAATAATTATGGTCAACTAAAACATTTAAGTCCAAGGAGGGAAGAAGAATTTACTGCGAAGGTGAAGGATTTAGCCTTTCCACTTGGCGGCTCAACCGGGATTTTAACCGATTGCCTTTATTTTCGTGGATGGTCCCCTTTTTTACACAGCGGTCAATGATTGCGAAAGTTGGGGGAAGAAGTTGCTGGGCTTCATCCTTGTTTTTCTCGGCAATGGCAATTCTTAATTTTTTAATTTGCGATTTTAGGATGGATTTATTGCGGCGATTATCCGCTCGCCGGCGGAGACTCTGTCGCCATCTTTTGATTGCTGATTTGTGGGTTGCCATTTTTTATTACCTCAGAAGCAGTGTATAATAAGCTATTTAAGAGAAAATGTCAACTTATTAACCTAGGTAAGTTTGAAGAAAGAAATTAGTTAAAAAAAGAAAATGGAAGACACCGGAAGAGGAGTCCTGCCAAAACGCCATCAGAAGTTATTCCATTCTACCCTGGCGGTGGCTTTGCCCACTATTTTGAGCCGGGTATTTGGTTTTTTACGCGATGTTATCCAAGCCTTTTACATGGGAACAGGCCGAAGTATGGATGCTTTCACCATTGCTTATGTTATTCCCAATCTGCTTCGTCGTCTATCAGGGGAAGGCGCCATGACCGCGGCCTTTATCCCTGTTTTTACCCAAATCAAAAAAGAAAAAACCAAGGCTGAGCTGTGGCGGTTTGCCAACATATTTTTTTATGACCTAACGCTGCTCATGGCCCTGGTTACGGTGTTGGGAATTGTCGCTTCCCCTCTTTTGGTGAAGATAATCGGTCTCGGTTTCAAAGATATTGCGGGCAAGTGGGAATTAACCACGTCCTTAACCCGAATTATGTTTCCTTACATTTTTCTAATTAGTTTAGCTGCTTTGGCCATGGCCATTCTCAATGCCTTTCATAAATTTTTTGTGCCGGCCCTCACCCCTGTTCTCTTTAATTTAGCAATTATCACCGCCGCCTTGTTCCTTGCCAACAAGGTGGCCGAGCCGGCTTATGTTTTTGCCGGTGGAGTGGTCGCGGGAGGGGTGCTGCAGCTGGGTCTCCAGTTGCCTTTCCTCTGGAAACAAGGAATGCGCTTTACTCCTTTACTTTCTTTTCGTCACCCGGCAGTGCGGAAGGTAGGCAAGTTAATGATTCCCGGCATCTTTGGGGTGGGAATTTCGCAGATTAATTTTGCCTTAAGCCGAATGATTGCCTCTCTTTTAGAAGAAGGGAGTGTTTCTTCTTTGTATTTTGCTTCCCGCGTCCAGGAGTTTACCCTCGGGATATTTTCCATTGCGTTATCGATTGCCTTGCTGCCGACTCTTTCGGAATATGCGGCCGAAAAGGATATTGATTCCATCAAGGCGACTCTTGGCTTTTCCTTTAAGTTGATTTTTTTCGTCACCATTCCGGCGGCTATCGGTCTTTTAGTTTTGAATCGAGAGATAATTGAAGTTCTCTTTCAAAGGGGATTATTTAACGCTCAATCGACCACGATGAGTGCCCAGTGCCTTCTTTATTTTTCCCTGAGTTTGCCTTTCCTCTCCGGAGTCAAGATAATGGCTCCGGCTTTTTATTCTCTTAAAGACACGAAGACGCCAGTCATTGTTGCTTTCTGGGTGATGATTGCTTATCTTTTGCTGTCGGTGATTCTGATGAGACCCTTAAGAGTTGGGGGAATTGCCTTGGCCCTTTCCCTTGCTTCGGCCTTGAATTTTGGACTTCTTTTTTATCTTCTTGAGCGTAAAATCGGCGTTTTATCGAAGAAACCTTTGTTGGTGTCGGCCGGTAAAGCTTTAGTTAGTGCGGCCATTATGGGCGGAGGAGTGAGTTGCTTGATCCTCCGAGTTGGTTTTAATACGGCCACACCGGTGGGAAAGGTTGGATTATTAGCCTTGGTGGTGGCAAGCGGAATCATGGTGTATTTTCTTCTCCAGTGGTTGATTAATCGAGATGAAGCTAGAGAGGTAGTTAAACTTTTTCAGTGGAGATTGTCCCCGGGAAAGGAGAAAGAAAAATGAGGATTGTCCTCCAACGAGTGAAACAGGCAGAAGTTAAAGTGAGAGGTGAAATTGTGGCTCAAATTGGCCAGGGAGTATGTCTTTTAGTTGGAGTGGAGAGGGGAGATGATGAACAAGTGGTGAATTATTTAGCCCGAAAAGTGGCAGAATTAAGAATTTTCCCTGATAATCAGGGAAAAATGAACTTGAGTCTTCTTGAGTTTCAAGGAGAAGCCCTGGTGGTTTCGCAATTTACTTTGGCCGCTTCTCTAAGAAAGGGACGCCGGCCTAGCTTTGACCACGCTGAACATCCCGAGCGAGCGGAAAAAATTTACCAGATGTTGGTTAAAAAGCTAGAAAATTATGGCCTGAAAGTGGCCACCGGGCAGTTTCAAGCCGTGATGGAAGTTAGTCTCATCAATGATGGACCAGTTACTTTTGTTCTTGAGAAAAGTCCGAAGGAATGAAAGAGAAGTGAAAGAGGAATTAAATAAAAAATGGGTAAATTTTCTCTTCTTTTGGGCCACAAGAGGACCTCTTTACGTTTAACGAAAAAG
>DQWD01000154.1 GCA_011042725.1 Candidatus Aminicenantota bacterium
TAAGCGATTGCTTCCTTATAATCGGCCCGAAGGCGCCGATAGAGAACAAGAAAAGCCGTAAAAGAGGGGTTGACATTAGTTACGACTTACCTATAATATTTATCTCTTATGAGCAGTGAATTTGAAACTCTCCTCTCCCTCCCCATAACCCCTCCTGTTCATACAACTTCCAATAATAATCGGGCGGTCCCCACCGCCCGATAACTCTATTTTTTCTCCCCTCTCTATAACTTAATCAACTAAATGGAGGTTTGTATGCCATCCCACCTAAATTTGCCACCTAACTATAAACCAGCTTTAAACGTGCTGGAAACAGAGAGAGCCCTCTGGGACATAAAACAAACTTTTCAATCCCTCCTGGCGCAACAGCTCAACCTGCAGCGAATAACTGCTCCTTTATCAGTTCCTTCGGGAACAGGGATTAATGATGACCTCACCGGGACTGAGCGCCCGATTAGATTTTGCCTTACCAACTTGAATCATACTCAAGCAGAAATAGTTCATTCCTTGGCCAAATGGAAAAGATTGGCGCTAGCTAGGTTAAAAATTCCTCCTGGCCAAGGCATTTATACGGATATGAACGCCCTTCGTCCCGACGAAGTACTTGATAATCTCCACTCGATTTACGTTGATCAATGGGATTGGGAAAGAGTGATCACCTCGGAGGAACGATGTCTGGCCTTTCTTGAAGAGATGGTGAAAAAAATCTATCAAGCTATTTACCAAATAGAGAAAATAACTTGTGATAAATATCCCCAGCTCAAGCCGCTTCTTCCTCCCGATATTTCTTTTATCCACGCCCAGGAACTTCAATCAATGTATCCTCATCTTTCCCCCCGAGAAAGAGAAAATAAAATTTGCCAAAAATATGGGGCTGTTTTTATCCAAGGAATAGGCCTTCCTCTTGCCGACGGCCGTCCTCATGATGGTCGTGCTCCCGATTACGATGACTGGACGACCCCCACCGAAAAAGGCCCGGGCTTAAACGGAGATATCCTTATCTGGTATCCCCTGCTCAACCAGGCTGTTGAGCTTTCTTCAATGGGCATTCGGGTCGACTCCCCAGCTCTTCTTCGGCAACTCAAATTAACCGGACAAGAACAACGCCAACACCTGTATTTTCATCGCCTTTTACTCCAGGGCAAACTCCCCTTGTCCCTCGGAGGAGGAATTGGCCAAAGTAGATTATGCCTGTTTTTATTGCGCAAAGCCCATATCGGTGAAGTTCAAGTCGGTCTTTGGGATGAAAAAACTATTTCTCTTTGCCAACAACATAATATATGCCTTCTCTGAGCAAGTATTTTCGCGCTCTGGCACTGGCCAATAATACTTTTCCTCTCTCCTACCTGGATATTTGGATTTAACCCCAAAAAAAATAAATTAACCTATTGACAAACAAAAGTTCATTAATTTAAACTTGGATTTCTCATTTTTATAGCTCGAAAAAGAGCACGATTGGTTAAAGAGAAAGGGAAGTCCGTGAAAATCGGACACAGCCCCCGCTACTGTGATCGGCGACGACTTCCAGACAACGCCACTACCCAGAGATAGGGTGGGAAGGCCTGGGAGGAGGATGACCCGAGAGTCAGGAGACCTTTCCTCTAACCATTCAACCCCAACTTCGGGAGGAAGGTAAGGTTGAGAAAAGATCAACTTTTAACCGCCATCTTCTTTCTCAACATTCAGGATTTCCAAACGAAGTGGGGGAGCCAAATCCCAATAAAGGAGGCTCTTACCCATGAAAAAAAAGTCTATCCTGGTTCTTTTAGGCTTATTGGTCATCTCCATTTTTCTCCCCGCCCAAGAAGAAACAACTGAACAAGAAACGAGCAAAATCCATCATCAAATCACCGTCACCGCCACTAGAATTGAAACTTCACCCCGGGAGACGGGATCGTCAGTGACCATCATCACCAAGGAAGAATTGGCTCAAACCCAAGAACCCCTCCTTCTTGACGCTCTAAAAAAAGTTGCCGGTATTTCCATTATTCAGGCGGGCCCAGCCGGCATGGCTTCTTCTGTTTTTCTTCGAGGAGCCAATTCTGAGCATACTTTAATCATGATTGATGGGGTTCAAGTTAATGACCCCATATCTCCGTCGCGCTCCGCTGACCTAGCCCATCTCCAAACATCTAATATCGAACGAGTTGAAATTCTAGCCGGGCCTCAAAGCCCTCTTTACGGATCAGACGCTCTGGGGGGAGTAATCAATATCATCACCTCCCCAGGAAAAGGAAAACCTCACCTTGAAATTTCTGGCCTTTTAGGCTCCTGGATGACTTCTCAGGTTCAAGTCTCCACGGCAGGAGAATGGGAAAAAATTGCCTTTTCCTTAAGTCTCACCCATTTTCAGAATGAAGGCATTTCTGCTGCCAATTCCATCTATCCTGGTAACAGCGAAAAAGATGGGTATCGAAATCTGAGTTTTGCGGGTCGAACAGACCTCACTCTCAGTCCCAACAACAAGTTCAGTTTTTTTCTACGAGCTTATAATGCCCGTTCGGATATAGACAATTTTGGTGGTCCATATGGTGATGATCCTAATAACCAACAAGACTCTCAAAGTTTAATCAGCCGACTTTCATGGCGAAACTTTCTTTTCGGCCCTCGTTGGGAACAACTTCTCTCCATCAACTTCACTCATCATCGGCGGGAAAATAAAAACTCCCCTGATGAATTTCATCCCTCAGAAGGTGATAAAGGCATCTATAAAAGCAATTTTGTCCACCTGGATTGGCAGCATAATCTTTATCTTCATCCGAACAACACCATCACTTTCGGGATAGATTGGAAACAAGAGTCAGGGCAGAGCGAGTATACAAGCTTTAATGCTTGGGGAAATTATAACAGCTTTTTCCCTCAAGAGAAGGCTCATTCGGTAGGATTTTATGGCCAAGATTTTATCCGAATTGAACCTTATTTTTTCAGCCAAATAGGAATTCGCTGGGATAAATATGCTCATTTTGGAACGGCTTTTACCTATCGCTTAAGTCCGACAATTATTTTTCCCGCCACAAACACCCAATTAAAATTAAGTCTCGGATCGGCCTTTAAGGCTCCTTCTCTTTACCAGCTCTACGCACCAGGCTCAATATTTGGCCCCATCGGCAATCCCCACCTCCAACCCGAAAAGTCCAAGGGGTGGGAAGTGGGAATCCAGCAAACTTTAATGTCCCCCGACAAATTACAATTGAATTTAGGTTATTTTTCCCAAAATTTTACCAACTTGATTCAATTTGATTACGCCCAAGGATACATCAATACCGGCCGCGCTCGGTCCCGAGGATGGGAAGTTTCCAGCCAATTAAATTTAAAAGAAACCGTTCAGGTTCATCTTCATTATACTCATCTCCAGAGTCTCGATCTCCAGACAAACGAACCCCTTCTTCGGCGCCCCCAAGAATTGTTGAACGCTCGTCTTTTGCTCCAAATAAAAAAGAATATTCATTCAATTATAACCTTCACCTACTACGGCCAAAGAGAAGACCTTGATTACTCTACCTGGCCCGCTTCCCGGGTGTCACTTTCCCCCTTTAAGCTTCTCAATTTTAACACATCTTATAATCTGAATCCTCACCTCCAGTTGTTCCTCAAAATAGATAATCTTCTCGATGAAAAATTCGAACTAATTAAAGGCTACGGTGCTTATGGTTTATCCATCTACTTGGGAGTTAAATCAACAATCTAAATCAACAATCATTTAGGAGAGGACCGGCATGATTCTCTCTTTGTCGCCAACTCTTTTTCTATTCGAAAGGAGTGGACGATGGCTCCTTCCCAAAATCAATTTGCGGACAAAATTGTCCCCTGGAGGTTCAAGTTGACTCAATTTTAATAGATACCTTGGGTTGTGAGTTTTTGGGGGAGTTTTGCCTGTTATTTCCTGCACGCTTGCTTTTAACGCTTTCTCTAATGTTAAGTGGAACATGA
>DQWD01000347.1 GCA_011042725.1 Candidatus Aminicenantota bacterium
CCCTTGGAGGTGGGATAGGCTCTTATCCCTTCAAAAACTGACGTTCCATAATGAAGGGCATGAGCCATACTGTGGACAGTGGGCTTCTCCCAGGAACAAAATTTACCCTGGTACCAGAACTTTTTGGCTTTTTTAAAATGCTCTCTATTAAACATCAAAATCCTCCTTAATTAGTCCAGTTTAAGACGTATTCACATACTTTATTTCCTACCTCGGCAGTTGTCTTGCAAGACATCCCCGGGGCAACTACATCCTGAGTTCTGAATCCATCATTTAGGGCCTGCTCTACAGCCTTGAAAATCACCAAGGCTAAGTCCGCCCTACTAAATGAATACTCAAACATCAAGCCCAAGCATAGTATTTGGGCGATTGGATTAGCTATTCCTTTTCCGGCTATATCAGGAGCTGAACCTCCGACCGGCTCATAAAGATTGATTTTTTCTCCGATTGAAGCCGAAGGAAGCAGGCCTAATGAACCAACAAGGGCCGCACTCTCATCGGAAAGAATGTCTCCAAAAAGATTTGAGGTTAAAATCACATCAAATTGGGAGGGATTTAATATCAATTGCATAGCAGCATTATCAACATAAAGATGATTCAACCTTACTTGTGGAAACCCAGGCGCGACTTGACCGACAACTTTCCGCCACAACATCGAACTATGCAATACATTTGCTTTATCAACCGAAGTGACCTTTTTTCTCCTTTTACCGGCAATTTCAAAGGCCAACCTGGCAATTCTTTCTACTTCTTCTACTTTGTACCTCATTGTGTCCAAGGCTTCATGCCCGGTAAAAGCCCGGGGTTGCCCGAAATAAATCCCGCTGGCTAGCTCTCGGACAATCAAAATGTCAATTTTCTTGGCTAAAATTGAATCACAAAGAGGCGACACCTCTTTTAACTTTTCGAATAATACAACCGGGCGAATATTTGCATAAAGTTGGAGAAGCTTTCTCAATTTCAAAAGACCCCCAATCTCCGGCCTTTTCTCTGGAGGCAGGCTATCCCACTTGGGATGTCCAACGCTCCCCAAAAAAACAGCCTCTGCTTCTTGGCAAATATCAATTGTTTCTTCGGGGAGAGGAGTTCCATACTTCTCCATGGCTGATCCACCAATTTCTCCCTGTTTTATTTCAATTTTTAAATCGTACTTTTTCTCCATCACCCGGAGGACTTTTAAAGCTTCGGCCGTTACTTCTGGCCCTATCCCATCTCCTGGCAAAACGGCGATTCTCATCTTGCCCCTCGCAAAATAAAATTGTTAATGTAATTCAGCCAGCCCCCGCTTTTCATTATTTTCTGGATAAATTCCGGAAGAGAAGTAATCTTGAAAATTTCTTTTGTCCTATTATTTCTCACCGCCCCTTTGGTAAAATCCACGGTTATTTCATCTCCCTCGGAAAAGCCATCAATCTGACTAACTTCGGCAATGGGTAAACCAATATTAATGGCATTCCGGAGAAAAATCCGAGAAAAGGATTTAGCCAAAACACATTTTATTCCAGCTCCCTTTATGGCTAACGGCGCATGCTCTCGAGATGAACCTGAACCAAAATTCTCACCGGCCAAGATTATGCTCCCTTTAACGCCAGCTCTTCTTCCAAAGCCCGGGCGGATATCTTCAAAACAATATCTAGCTAATTCCTCCGCCTCTGACGTTACTAGATATCGCCCGGGAATAATCACATCTGTATCTATATTATTCCCAAAAATAAAAACCTTTCCTGTTAATCTCATTGGTCTCCTCCTTAAAAAATCCTTAGATACTTTGTGGACCACATATATATCCCTTCAAAGCGCTAGCAGCAGCAACGGCAGGAGAGGCAAGATAAATTTCACTCCTTGGGTGCCCCATTCTTCCCACGAAATTTCTGTTAGTGGTAGCGACAACTTTTTCTCCCTCGGCCACAACCCCCATATGTCCTCCAAGACAAGGGCCACAGGTAGGGGGAGCTATAACACAGTCGGATTTAACGAAAATTTCAATTAGTCCTTCCTTCAGGGCCTGATAATAAACCTGCTGGCTCCCAGGAATAATTATGCATCTTGTCTTCCTGTAAACCCTGCCTCCCTTTAAGATAGAGGCAGCCATTCTCAAGTCCTCCATCCTCCCATTGGTGCAACTCCCAATTACAACTTGATCAATTTCTATTTTCTCTTTGGCCGCCTCCTGGATGTCTTTCCCTTTGGAGGGTAAATAAGGATAGGCCACTTGGAGATCTAAATCGTCAAGGTTAAGCTTGATTTCTTTAGCGTAGTTAGGAGCTGGATCAGCTATAATTTCCACAGGACGAATACCTCTTTCTTGACAATATTCAACTGTTTTATCATCTACCGGGAAAACTCCAGTTTTAGCCCCGGCTTCAACGGCCATATTACTTATGGTAAATCGAGAATCCATTGAGATTTTTTTAACTCCATCTCCTCCAAATTCTAAAACCTTGTAATTCGCTCCATCCACCCCAATTATTGATAATATTTTTAATACTATATCCTTTCCTGACACATACTCCCGGAGATTACCAACTAGCTCAATCTTTATTGTTTCAGGAACTCTCAACCACACTTGTCCACAAAGAAATACCCCCGCCAGATCCGTTGAGCCAACTCCAACAGCCAAAGCACCGAGAGCTCCGTAGGTACAAGTATGAGAATCTGCCCCTACAACTAAATCTCCAGGTTTAATCAATCCCTCTTCGGGAAGAAGAACATGTTCAATCCCTCCCCGGCCTTCATCAAAAAATTTTTTTATTCCTTGTTCTTGAGCAAAACAGCGAACTAACTTTGATTGTTGGGCTGATTTTATGTCTTTATTAGGAGTGAAGTGATCAAGCACCAAAACAATTTTATCGGGATTGAAAACCTTTCGACCTCCATATTTCTGAAATTCTTTTATGGCGAGAGGGGCTGTTATATCATTACCCAGGCCTACATCCACCTCTAGCAGCAAAAATTCACCTGGTTCAACTTCTCTCCCCAATTTTCTAGCCAAAATTTTTTCAGTGATAGTCATTTCCTTCTTCATTCTTTACCTCTTTCGAGTTAAAATTCGTTTTAAAGTAAAATCGGTTGATGGCATTTATGTAGGCCACTGCGGAAGCTTCCACAATATCAGTCGAGACGCCTCTTCCAAAATAACTTTTGCCCTCTATTTCTAGAATTAAATTTACCTGACCTTGCGCATCCTTACCTCTTCCTATAGCTTGAATTATGTACTCTTTCAGCCTGGGGGTAAGTTTGATCGCCGAATCAATGGCCTGAAACAAAGCCTCGATTGGGCCATCTCCCGTAGAGGCGGAAACAAATTCTTTTCCCTTTTTCCTGATTTTGACTGTCGCCGAAGGGATAATTGACTTTCCGGTGTAAACATAAAAAAAGTCCAAATGATAACCATCTGCTCCCTTGCCTAAAATCGAGGAAACTATGCTGAGGATATCTTCATCATAAACTTCCTTCTTTTTGTCAGCAATTTCAATAAATTTAGCGAAGGCTTTTTCTAACTGTCCCTCTTCCAGGCTAATACCGTACTGTTTGAGCTTGTTCAGAAAAGCATGTCTTCCGGAATGCCTACCCATGACCAAAGTTTCCACTGTCCTGCCAATCGATTCCGGCTTCATTATTTCATACGTTTCTCTTTTATTGATAATACCGTGCTGATGAATGCCTGATTCATGGGAAAAAACATTATCTCCAAAAACTGGCTTATTCCTAGGGATTATTAAGCCGGTTATGTGCTGGAGTAGTTTCGATGTAGGGTATAAGAGCTCCGTCTTGATCCCAGTTTCACAGGACATAATATCCCTTCTGACAGCTAAAGCCATGACGAGCTCTTCAAGAGCACAATTCCCCGCTCTTTCCCCAATGCCATTGACTGTCACCTCCACTTGGGTAGCCCCACTGCGGATAGCCGCA
>DQWD01000204.1 GCA_011042725.1 Candidatus Aminicenantota bacterium
ATAGTCAAGGAGATGGGAGAAGAAAGTCAAATTTCAAACAAACTAAAAAATCCTTCCTTCAGTTATCTTTCGCCAAGTCCATGACAAATGTGAAATGTGAAATGTGAAGGCTTGCCTCTCAATTTTTTTGAACTATAAGCAAGTTAACAGAAAGACAATTCAATTATTATTCATGGTCTTATCTATATTGTATAATCCATTATTTATTGTATTGCCCATTTAGTTAGTTTGAATAGTAGGGTAAGAGGGTAAGCTGTCACCTATTTTATTTTCGAGAAAATAGGGTAAATAGGTGAACTGTCACCAAGTTTTCAAAAATTAAATGTCCCCAGTTGTCTAGGTACAGTTATAAAAAATTAGGTAAATATGTTTTGTGTCCCCAGTTTTCTCCCCAGTTTTCTCCCATTTTTCAGCAACTCCAGTTTTTAGTTGCGGCTATTTGAGGGTGAGTTTTTTGGTGTAGTAGCCACCTTTTAGTGAGTCGTAGATAAGATTAATCGGGCCTTTGCCTTCGATCAACAAGCGGAACTCCAATCGACTGTACCCTGGAACTCCTGATTTTACCCAGATAAAGTTTTTGCCTTTGGGGTCGATGGGTCGCACCCGCAGCGGATAGTGGTCAACTACTTGACCTGCCATCACTAACTTGGCTTGTTTACCTTCGACTTTGAGCTTATCAACCCGGTGTAGCTTTCTTTGGAGGGCCACTCCAGAGATAGTTGGCGTGACCCGGGTATTCCGCACGGCAACATCTACCTGGTACAGGTTGCCGTCTAATTTTTCAATTTTGACCTCTTCAAATTCTAACCGCGGCAACTGGTCGGCATGATAAAGACAGAAGGCAGCATTACGGTGGCAAGTTTCGACGAGTTTAAATAAGGGCGGAACACGGCGTCCGAATTTTTTAACTCCTCCAATCTCGATGTCTCCAAAGACAGGATGCTGGTAAGGCTTCCATTCGGTGTATTGTTCCCCCATCAAAACATGATCATGGTAAAACATTTCTTCCAGCATTTCTCGATAACGGCGCCAGCGCTGGAGTTCTTCGTCCTTGGTGGTTTCTTGTTCGCCTCCTTCACCTCCCAAGAGTTCAGCCAAGGTGCCGAAATAGTCCATATCTAGCTCGTTACTGAAGGTGTAAGCTCCGAGAACGTTGTAGATAAAATCAACGCTGCCACCATAAACCGGGTAGAGATCTTTGTAGATGACAATGTAACGATAACCGGGAAGGATTTTTTCGCCTTTTTTACCGATTTCATCGTAGACGCGTCTATCCTGTATTGGAGGTTCCCCTAGAGTTTTAGTCCCAGGCCCACGCAAAATCATGCCCCCATAGTTATGAAAATTTTGGGCGCCGATAATGTTGGGATGAGCCAGGAGAAAGTCACGAGTGGCCTTTGTTTCGGGGAAACAGAAGGGATAATCTCCGGCTCCCCGCTGGACATAGTTCGGCTGCCAGTTATAAGCGTAGTTTCGATTCATGTCATAGCCACCGGGTCCATCTTCATTAACCAGTCCATCACCATCGTTGTCGATACCTTCATCACCAAGCAGGATATATTCACCTTTTTCCCCGGGACGCACCGGAATTAAGATCCGCGGATCATCGGGATGGGGCTTCATGTTTCCGTTGGGGTCTTTTTTCCTCATCATCGTGATTGAGCCATCGCCATCTAAATCTTCTGGCCCGTCTTCGTCAGCAACCCCATCGCGATCACTATCGTAAGGAATTAACCCCGACCGGGGGGAATTAGGATCGGTGACTTTGTTAATATACCAATCCCGGCTATCAGGATTCATCGTCGGGATGAAATAAAAGGCCTTTTCATCTAGCAGTCGAGTGGCCAGTTCGGTTTCACCATAATTTTTCAATAGATACCACATGGTATAAATAACAACCTCAGTGCCCTGAATTTCATTGCCGTGGATATTCCCATCCATGTAATACCCAGGTTTATGCTCTGCTGGCCCAGTCTTCGGGTTGTTGATAATGACTCCCCAAATATCCCGGCCCTCGTAGCTCTTACCCAGGGAAATCACTTTCACCATTTGAGGATAAGCCTTTTCGAAAGCTTTAAGGGTCTTGGTTAATTCCTCATGGTCGTAAAAGTGATCGAAAGTAAGATGAACTTTTTCTCCGGCCTTCAGGGCTGGTGAGAAAACCAGCCAAACTAAAATAAAACTGATAAAAACTAATCTCGTTATTTTGGTGACCATCATTTTCCTCCTCACTATTGCAGGGTGATCTTTTTGGTAACCTTACCTAACCTGGGCGTCCAAGCTACTATCTCGAGCTGGCTACCTTTTTTCCCAGCTACCACCCATTCTACTTTCTTTATTGCGCCACTACCTTCCAGGTAGGCCACCGTCGTTACTTTTCGGCCTGAGAATACTTTTTGGTTAGGCGTTAACTTTAATTCCACCCGGATTGGCCAGGCGGTGCGAGCCCGGCGGCCTTGAGCCGTGGAAGTGGGTAACCAACCTTTATTGGTTAAGAAAACTTCCAATTTAAACAACTGTTTGGCCAAGGGAGTAACCTTGATATCGGCAATTTCTAAGGTGGGAAATTTTTGCAGGAAATCCAAGAAAAAATTGGTATGGAAATCAACAGCGGCCGCCGCTTCTTTGACCGGGGGAACGGTTTTTAAAAAGGGAACAAAGCCGCCGATTTCAACTTCTCCCAAGGTGGGGTGCTTAAACGGCTGCCAGTTGATGAACCCTTTGCCTTGAAGTTTATCATCAGACCATTTGATAAGGTAAGTATCGGGATGTTCTTCGCCATTTTGGCTGCTGCGCCGCGGCATTCGAGCCATCATCTCGGCCATCCGCTTGGGCGTGATTCGTCCCGATTTTACCATTTCCATCACGGTTGAGGCTTTAAAATTGGGTGGGGCACCCTGCGCTTTAAGGAAAGCCGCAATTTTCTCTTCTCCGAGAGCCAGGAATTCTTCGGAGGTCATCGTTTTTAGTTTGTCAGCGGTTATCTCTTTTTCTTTCTTTTCTTTTTTCTCTGGTTCGGGAATTTGCCAGACATCAACAGCTAATACCGGCACTCCATACTGAAAATAAGAATAAGCAGTAAACGAGCCTTTTTTCACTCCCTGAGCTCTTTTTTCAGGATACTTTAAGTTAGCTTTTTTGAGGGCTTCTTTGTATTCTTCTTGAATTTTCTCAAGATAAGGGCGGTCTTGGCGGTCAAGGTCCATAGCTGGGCCCAAGCCGAGCATCATGGCTACCATGCTTTCATCAATTTCCATGCCGCCGCCGATATTCATACTGCGGAGGATGCTCACCAATTCTTGCAGGGTATATTCTTGCTCAGGATCTAATCCAAGAAAACTAGCATAACGTCGTGGAACCCGAACTTTTCCTCCAGCCGCTTGAGCTCGGCCAGTTTGCTGCATATTTAAAATAGTGTTTTCGCTGGAAAAATTAAGAACCAAGCCGATATTTTTATGTTTTGCTAAGAAATCAAGAAGGGCAATAGTTTCTTTTTCCGAGACAGGCCACGGCCCATTTTGTTTTTTTTGGTAATCAAAATCATGGGGGAAATTTTGGCTGACGACAATTCCTCCAGGAGGATCTTCATTATATTGGCCATCACCATCATTATCGATTCCTTCCAGATAGAGCTTGTAGATTCCCTTTTCACCTTTTTTGGGATCAGCCCGTCGCATTAAACGGGGTTCTTGAGGATCAGGAATCCAGGTTCCTTCAGGGTCTTTAACTCTCATCTGGGTGATCATGCCATCTTTGTTTAAATCGTCAGGTCCGTCTTCATCGACTAAATCATCAAGGTCATCATCGACCGGCCGGGCATTAGTCATGGATTCTACTTTAAGGTCATCAAAATAGCGCTGGGCTGCATC
>DQWD01000079.1 GCA_011042725.1 Candidatus Aminicenantota bacterium
CTTATCATCCCCAAAATCACGGCTAAAGTAATAAAACTAAAAATAAAAACCAAAGAAATTTTTTTCACGTTAATCCTCCTTTCCTCAACAGGACAATTTATCATTTGACTTTACCCCGGCTAAAACCAGCCGCTTTCTCTGCTTCGGCGAGAAAGCCCGATTTCACCTTTGAACTGCTGAAAAAATCCCAAAAGCTGGCTTTGCCTAACGGGGATTTACGGTCGACAATTACTCCATCCTTGATAACCATTTTCAATTTGCGAATGTTAGAAATATTCTCCAGGGGGTTACCCGTCAGCACTACCAGATCGGCTAATTTGCCCTCTTCCACTGTCCCCAGTTTATCTAACACTCCACAAAGATCAGCACAATTGCGAGTGGCCGCAATTAAGGCTTCTCTCGGGTTTAATCCAGAAAGAACAAGTTGCTCAATTTCAAGGTACCCCAACTCTCCAATGGGATTAGAATCTGAGCCGGCACAGATCTTCACTCCCGCTTTAGCTGCTTTCTGTAAGGCCAATCGCTGATGGAGAGCGTGCTCTGGAGATCTTTCATCGGCATAAGAAATCATTGTCCGGGCCCAAACAATTTTGGGATCTCCCGCAAAGCCAAGTTGGGCTAATCTCTTTTCTCTCTCTCGAATGAACTGATCGCTTAAATTACAGACAATTGTGGGAACATAAAAGGTCCCCTTGGCAGCCATTAGCTTAATCGTTTCATCTCTCAAACCATATCCATGTTCAATGCAATCGACCCCTAATTTTACACAGCGGTACGTAGTGGGTTCCTTAGAATGAGCCGCCACTCGTAAGCCATTATGATGCGCCACCTCAACCACTGCTTTAACTTCATCATCCAACATTTCTACTTCCATAATCTTGATCCAATTTACCCCCATCTGTATCTGAGTTCGCACTGCTTTCCTGATCTCCGCCACTCCATCTGAACCACCAGCTATATCTCCCCGGTGACCCCCGGTAGTCGAAACCGGGTAGCCACAAGCGAAAATCCGCGGCCCCAGAAATAACCCTTGATCAAAAGCGTCCCGCCAAGCGATATCTAAGTAACCTTTATCACCAACAACTCTAATTCCCGTAAAACCGTGCCGGAGACCGTCGATGGCATTAAGTCCAGCCCGGATCACGGCTGAGGCTAGAAGTTCACCACCTTGAATATGATTGGGGTCCGGGAAAATATCGGAAAGATGAACATGAACATTCCATAATCCAGGCATCACAAAAGCCTTCTTTAAATCGATAACTTTGACTCCTTTTTCTGAAGATTTAAAATCGTACTTTCCTTTTCGAAGGCTAACGATTTGATTCCCTTCAATAACGATCGTCATATCGGTTAACGGTTCAAGATGGCGCTCCGTACAATCGATAATATGGCAATTGGTCAAAACAAGCCGGGAAAATTGATTAGGGCCGGCGGAAGAAGCTTTTAATCCCGAAATAGAAAATAATATTACCCAAAGAATTGAACCTACCATGACTAATTTTTTCCATCTTCTCATTGTTCACCTTCCTTTATTGGAATTTTTTGGCTAAAAATATTAGTCGCCAAGAAAATAATTTTTTCCTTGACCTAAGAAAATTGCTTCTTCTTGGGTCATTTTCTCGACAACCATCCAAACCTAAAAAAGGGGAGCCAAGAAGATTATTCTACACCAAAAAGGCCAGGTCTTTTAATTTCTTCCCAAAATAATTGGGCTAAGAACAAAAGGCACCCCCCATTAAATTAAGCTTGGATAAGAATTGCGTCTGGCTTTGCTTTTCTTCTCTCTAGATAACGATACCCACTTCTTGCCCATCGAATTACTGTTTTTTAATTTCATGGGAGATTAAGGGAGCTTCGCTAATTTCTCCTTTTCCTAACGTCGATAAGTCCCATCTGGTAATTTAGTGGGAAAAGCGTATTGAGGGTCAGTCAAAAGTTTATAGATCGTCGGATCACCTTCTTCAACCTTTTCTCGCGTATTTAAGCGCCACTCATTCTTGATGAATTCATAACGGCCGGGAAAATCTTGGGCTCCTAAAATTGAGGTCAAGGCCCAATAGATATACTCGGTAATCTGACACCCATAATCACAAGTTTCATCATCATAAGTAAACCAAGCTCCCTCTGGATACTGGTCGGGAACCTCTAAAAAGTGCCCACCTCGAGCTTGATCTAAAGCTTTGGCCACCTCACTACCTTCCCGCTCACCAAAAACATCGGGATAAGCATAAGCATAGCCAGCATGGGTAACAATATGGAGCAGCTCTTCTAAGGAAGCATCAAATTTACCCTGGGCTGCCCCATTAGGTATAGTTTCCTCATCATAGAGATCTTGCCCTTCCCATTCGGGAGGAGCAGCCCGGAAAAACTTCTCCAAATCCGGGCTATCCTGGGTTTTGACCATGATGACATAGGCTTTATGGTCTAACAATGCCTGGAGAACAGCCGGGTTATCCACCTGCCCATCTTCATCATTGTCCAAATACTGGGCCAAGACATTAGCCGCATGGAGCAGCTTTCTATCAGCCACGTCGGCCATGGCATAAATTTTCACTCCAAAAACATCAACATATTTAGCAAATTGTTGAAAGGCTGGATGGGGAGGGTTTAAGTTTTGTTCGATACTAAAAAAATCACCACTTTCCGAGGTAGTCAAAGAGGTTTCTGACTCTTGGCCCGGCTTTTGGCAACCAATTAACAAAACAACAATTATCATAATTAAACTTAATTTTTTCATTTGGCCTCCTTAGTTTTTTCTTTCATTTTATTTTTTTCTCTTTTTTTCTATTGCCTCCTCCAAGGGGCAACTTAGGCTTAAGTACCCTCTTGGCCAAGCCTCAAAGGAAGTCTTTCTCTTCGGGCCAGGCGGAAACCTAATATCATTTCTTTCGTTAATCTTCCTTTCTCGATGACATTATTGAATCACTATGTTTATTTCTTTAACTCAACCTAATCTTTCCCTTTAAATTCTTCTTATTTAACAAGGATGATTTTCTCATTGGGAGGATAAAGGAACTCGACACCTTGTTCAGTAAGAATTGCATTATCTTCCAAGTTTAATCGAAATCTTCTTTTCCATTCAGGAACCCACACATGAACAATAAACTCGAAAGCAAATAAATTGTTTGGATTAAGCCTCAAATGAGCCCGGTCAGGTCGGAAAGGAGCAATGGAAGGACCAACGGCCACCTCACTATTGCCAGTATTACCCACACAATGACAATCTATAGAAATCCCTGGTTTTTCAGAATCACCGAGAGAATTGACAATTTCCCGGTCTTTGGAGCCAATGTCGGTAAAGGGAGTATAGATAAATCCTTCCTTTTCCAAAGCTCGAACCATTGCCTGGAGGGCTTCCCCGGCGGTTAAGCCCACTTTAATTGTTCGCTTGATAATCTGGCGGGCCTTCATCACTGTTTCCCAGGCTTTTTGAATTCCGGGAGGTACAGATGTCTCTCCTTCCCGAAGCACATAAGCATATCGTTTATAGTCAGTACCAAAATTCAAATATTTTATTCCCCAATCCCACAACAGCATATCTCCTCGCTGGATGATATAGTCGGGTCGATCCAGCTCTTCGGGAGAAGAACCGGCTGACCAAATTACTCCTGGCCCTTCGCAACCCAAGTAAGAGATAGGCAAACCATGTTTTAAGAGTTGATCTTGGGCCCACCAACCAATTTCTTCAAGAGTAGTTACCCCTGGTTTTATTTTCCGTAATCCTTTTTCCATGATCTCCCGCTGGATTTCGCAGGCGTGGGCAAAAGCAATTATTTCTGTCTGGACTCTTCTCGTGCGGAAATCAGTAATTACCTTCTCCGCTGAAACCAGGCGTTGGGCATACTTTGGACCAAGTAA
>DQWD01000235.1 GCA_011042725.1 Candidatus Aminicenantota bacterium
AGCCTGATGTTATCTTCTTCTGTCCCCACGATTTGAATTTCACCATGGCTATTGCCAATGGCCATCAGTTCCGGCAATGGTGGAGTTATTGTTGTTTCTTCTTCAAATTCGTATTGGTGAAAGGCAAAAATTGACCATCCATCGAGATCGAGATAAAGGTCAAGCTCACCTTTCTCGTAAAGAGAGTAGGTAAGGCCGAGAGCGAGAAGCAAGAGAAGTAAAAAGAATTCTCTAGCTCTCATTCCTCCTCCTCTTCTTCTCCCCCGTTTTCGTTAGGAGCCGCATTTGGGGTGTCGTTAGGGGCCGGCCATTGGTGTTGTTGTCTTTCTTTAAGACCGAGGTAGAGCTTCCTCACTCCCCAAACAATTAAGACCAGAGGCCAGAGATTGGCCACAATCCTCCAGGCATTTATATCTAGGTTATTCAGGAGAAAAATTACACCGATAACGACTAGAATGATACCCCAAATAAAAGTGTCATTCCCTCGGGTTCTGCTCATTTTTCCTCCTTTTTGCGGGTGGACTCGTAGAGCATCTTAATGCCAATGGCGATGACTAATACCGGCCAGAAATCAAAAAGTAATCCGAAGCTAATCAAGTTAAAATTGGCGAGGAGCAGAAAGAATCCCAGGATGATGAGAAGCATTCCCCAAAAAATGGAACCAGTAGGGATGGATTGAGGGATCTTTTCTTCTGGAGGGACTTCACCGTTGATAACCAGGCGATTGATCATTTTGCTTGTTTGCACAGCTTCAATTATCTGAAAAATATAGAAGCCGGCCAGTAAGATTGCAACAAAGGGCTGAGCGCTGCCTTCATGTTGCATGCTGACTAGTCCGGCAAAAATGATGATGTAAAGGATTCCTTTCAAATATTGACGATTATATAGTGCTCCTGTTCCCGGAAAGATAGTAGAAAGAAACCCCGCTAAGAATGGTGATTTTAGCGAGCGAGTGGTAAGCACCTTTGTTTCTTGTTTTTCTTCCATGTTTGCCTCCTTATCTATCTATGGAAACTTAAATAAGTTTTTTCTTAACGTCACTAGTTTTTAATCTTCCTTGCCTTCTTCTTTTAAAGCTTGCCAGGGAGCTTTAAGGGAGTCGCTGACTTTCTCGATATTAACGGTTATTGATTCGGCCTGAGTCCAGAGACTGGAGATATGGTGATAACCGAGGTGGAGTTGCTGATTTAGGTATTTCGCCAGCATCGCCCGGTTGGGCAGAAGGGTATAAAAAGAAATGGCTAGCGAGAGCGCCGCTAAAGTGGCGGTAATTTGTTGGGGGAGAGGCCGAGCTAGCCAACCCAGCCAGGTCGGCCACTTGGCTTTTTTCTTAGCTGGGATTTGATAAAGCTTTTCCGCTAAAGAGGGAGGAACCGAAATTTGGGGAAATTCGCGAAGAGTTACTCTTACTTGCTGGAGATTAGAGAGGAGCTCCTGACAAGTCGAGCATTCTTTTAAATGAGCCTCGACCTCTTGTTTTTGGGTCGGAGACAGGACGCCGTCCAGGTAATCGTTAAGAAGGATAGTTATTTCCTGGCAAGACATTTAAATCCTCCTTTTTTGAGGCTGTTGATCAGCCAGGAGCCGGGCAAGTTGAAGCCGGCCCCGATTAATGCGCGATTTAATTGTCCCGACCGGCACGTCCAGTATTTCGGCTGTTTCCTCATAAGTCTTACCCATTAGATCAAAAAGGACGATACTTAAGCGAACTTCAGTGCTAAGTTGATCGAGAGCTTTCCAGACGATTAATTTAACTTCTTTTTGGTCATGGCCATTTTCTGGACTGAGTAGTCCTGATTCAGTTAAAACTCTTTCATCTAGTTCCTGACGAAGAGATTTTTCTTTTTTTTCTCGGCGGTATTTATCAATTAGGTGATTTCGGGCTAGAGTCAAGAGCCAGGCAGTAAAATTCATCTCTTTTTTGTATTTTTTGAGGGAGGAAAAAAGCTTGAGAAATATCTCTTGGGTTACATCTTCAGCTTCTTCACGGGAATGAGTGAAGTGAAAAGCCAGGTTAAAAATTTGAGGGGCGTAAGTATTAACAATCATTTTCCAAGCCTCTTCATCTCCTTCGAGGCAAAGAGAGATTAATTTTTTCGTTTCCAATTTTCACATCTATAGTAACGAAGTTTTAAGCAAGATGGTTCGGTTTTTCTCCTGATGAAATTAGCTGCATTAGGAAGGCCATAGTGAATATACTTCATTCTCGAGGAAAAGGAAAGTCTCGCCCTCACTCTTGAGCAGGCCAATTGGAGCAATCAGGCGGTTTGGGTGAGCGATTTGGGAGATGCCTACGCCATTTTCTAATTTATTGACTTCTTTTTTTTTCTATGAGAGGATTATTACCCGAAAAAATTTTCATGCTAGGCAACCTGATTCAAAGAAGTCTGTTGTTCTCTTTTCCTCTCTTTTATTTTCCTATCTTTTTAAAATTCTAAATGAGGAGGCTTATATGGTGGGCATTGTAGGTTATGGGGCTTATATTCCTCGTAACCGGATTAAAGTCGAAGAGATTGCCAAGGTTTGGGGGGCTGATGCCCCCTCCTACAAGCGGGGTTTGTTACTGGAAGAGAAATCTGTCCCCTCTCCCGACCAGGATACTGTGACAATGGCGGTAGAGGCCACCAAAAACGCGTTAAAGAGAGCCCAGATTGATCCTTCTCGTATTGGAGCCGTCTACATTGGTTCCGAATCTCATCCTTACGCTGTTAAACCAAGCGGTACCGTGCTGGCGGAAGCAATTGGGGCTACTCCCATCGCCCATACGGCTGATTATGAATTTGCTTGTAAGGCCGGCACCGAAGGCATGTTTGTAGCTTATAGTCTTGTTAAAGCTGGAGAAATGGAATATGCCTTGGCTGTTGGGGCCGACACTTCCCAAGGAGCACCAGGTGATGCTCTCGAATATTCAGCCGCTGCCGGCGCCGCCTCTTTTATTTTCGGTACCCAAGAAGTGCTAGCTGAAATTCTTTATACTCATACTTTTATGACCGATACTCCCGATTTTTGGCGACGAGAGCATCAATACTATCCCCGCCATGGAGGTCGATTTACTGGCGAGCCGGCTTATTTTAAGCACATCGTCGGCGCAGGAAAAGGCATTCTCGAAAAAAGCGGACTCAAACCCGGAGATTTCAAGTTTGCTGTCTTTCACCAACCTAACGGGAAATTTCCTCTCAAAGCAGGCAAGATGCTGGGCTTTTCTACCAACCAATTGATGACCGGGTTACTGGTTAATAAACTAGGAAATACTTATTCAGGCTCATCGCCCCTCGGATTAACAGCCATTCTCGATGAAGCCCAACCCGGAGATCTGATTTTCATGGTTTCTTTCGGCTCCGGTGCCGGAAGTGATGCTTTTATTTTCAAGGTGACTCCTCGAATCGATGCAGTTAGAGACTTAGCTCCCAAGACCCGGTTTTTGCTTGAGAAAAGGAAGCTCTACCTGGATTACGGCACCTATGCAAAATTCCGAAGAAAAATTATCAAGGCTGACTAAGGAGGACAAGATGAGAGAAGTAGCCATTATTGGAGTGGGTTTAAACGAAAAATGGGGTGAACTTTGGTCAAAGTCACTCCGGGAAATTTTTACTGAAGCCGCTTTAAATGCCCTTGATGATGCTGGCGTCGACAAAATTGATGCCATGTATGTTGGCTCCATGTCCTCGGGATTGTTTGTTGGCCAGGAACATATCGGTTCATTACTGGCTGATTATCTTGGTCGAACTCCTCTTCCGGCCACGCGAATTGAGACGGCTTGTGCCTCCGGGGGAGCAGCCGTAAGGTTGGGTTTTCTCGATATTGCCTCGGG
>DQWD01000283.1 GCA_011042725.1 Candidatus Aminicenantota bacterium
CCAGTTTGGGCGTACATTAAGATTTCCGAAGGTTGCTCTCACCAATGCGGATTTTGCACCATTCCTCTCATTAAAGGACCTTATCGTTCCCGGCCTTTGGAGTCCATCATAAATGAAATTCAAGCTTTAGAAGCCAAAGGAATCATCGAAATAAACCTCATCTCTCATGACACCACCTATTACGGCCGGGATTTAGGACTTCGCCACGGATTAATTTCGCTTCTTGAAAATATTCTCGGCCAAACCTCAATCCCTTGGATCAGAATTCTCTACGGTTACCCAGAGGAAGTCAGCGATGACTTACTCACTCTTTTCCAAGAAAAAAGAATTTGTCCTTATTTAGATTTACCATTTCAACATGCCCATCCTCGAATAATTAAAATGATGGGTCGCGGACTGGATGGCTCCCGGTCCTTACGTCTCATTGAGAAAATAAGAAGCAAAATACCAGAAATAGCCTTAAGAACTTCTTTGATCGTGGGTTTTCCAGGGGAAACAAACCATGAATTTCAAGCTCTTCTTGATTTTGTTAAGCAAGCCGAATTTGATCACTTGGGAGTTTTCACTTACTCAGCCGAACGGGACACTCCCAATTATTCGCTGGGCAATCCCCTCTCTGAAAAAGAAAAGGAACGACGACGGGAAGAAGTAATGCGCCTCCAAGCAGAAATTTCCAGGCAAAAAAATCAGCGTTTTCTCCATCAAAAACTCGAGGTACTATGCGATGAATTCATGACCAATGGTCAAAAATTTATCCTGGCTCGCACCCGTTACCAAGCGCCCGAAGTTGATGGAATTGTTTATCTTCGGCCTGGAAACCCAAAATACTTAAATTCCCTCCGCCAAGCAGTTATCACCTCCTCTGGGGTATATGATTTGAAAGGAAAGATAATCAAATGAAAACGATCACCAAAATCATTTCCTCTTTTTTTGGTGTGGGGTATTTTCCCCTTGCCCCAGGAACAATGGCTAGTCTCGTGGTGATCATAATTTACCACTTCTGGTTAACCGCGATTTCCTGGTACAGTTTCTGGGGGATTTTTCTTCTCATCTTTATTCTGGGAGTCTACACTTCTAGCCGCCACGCTCGAGAGCTTGACCGAGAAGACCCGCAATGTATAGTGATTGATGAAGTGGCCGGGCAATTTCTCGTCCTTTTCCGGTTGCCTTCCTCTTGGCCTCTTCTCATTGCTGCTTTTCTTCTCTTTCGTCTCTTTGACATTCTCAAACCATTCCCCATCAAAAGAGTCGAAACCTTCCCCTCGGGATGGGGAATTATGCTGGATGATCTTCTAGCTGGCCTTTATGCGGGCATAATAATTAATTTCTATTTGTTTTTAAAATAATAAATTGTTTCTATTTGCAAATTATTTCAGGTCTTCAGAAATAGCCACTCTTTCGATATATTAATAAAAAGAAAGCCTAAAAATTTAAAAATTGATGGAAACAATGGTTAAAAAATTACCCAAAGTTGAAATCGCGGCCGTAGGCAGCGAACTCTTGACTCCCTACTTCCAAGATACAGACTCACCTTATATTGTTGCCCAGCTCCTCCAATTGGGATTAAGTCCCTCCTTTCGAACCATTGTCGCCGATGAGGAAGAAGATCTTATCGCCGCCCTGCAAAATTCTGTTAGCCGAGCTGACCTATTATTTGTAATTGGCGGACTTGGTCCGACTGAAGATGATCGCACGAGAGAAATCTTAGCTCAGGTTCTGGGTAAGAAACTTATTCTCGATGAATCAGTCTTAAGGGCTATCCAAAAACGCTTTGCCCGCCGGGGCCTGGAGATGCCTCCCTCAAACATCAAGCAGGCCAAAATTATTGAAGGGGCTGAAGTTTTAATCAATCATCAGGGAACAGCTCCAGGGCAATGGCTAGAAGAAAAGGGGAAAATAATTGTCCTTCTACCCGGTCCTCCCCAAGAATTAAAGCCAATGTTTGAGAAATACGTTTTTCCCCGGCTTGAGAAATGGCGTGTTTCCCAGGTCTTTCAGCTAAAATTAAAACTTACTGGAATAACTGAATCTCAACTCGAAGAAAAGATCAAAGACCTTTACCCCCCTTCTTCCCTTTGCCGAATAACAACTTTAGCTTACCCTGGACAGATTGAAATCCACTTAAGTGCTTATTCCTCTTGCTCTCAGGAAGAAGCCCGCGAAAAAGTTATGTCAGTGGAGGAAAAATTAAAGCCACGCCTGCAACCATATATTTTTTCTACCCAGGGAGAATCATTGGAAGAAGTGGTCGGCCTTCTTCTTCGGCAGCGCCACGAAACATTAGCCGTAGCTGAATCGTGTACCGGGGGCCTTCTTGGGCATCGCCTTACAAACATTCCTGGCAGCTCAGAATATTTTCGTCTCGGAATCGTTGCTTACAGCAACGAAGCTAAAATTAAATTACTGGGGGTTTCGCCCAAGTCTTTAGCCAATTATGGAGCTGTCAGCGAGAAAGTGGCTCAAGAAATGGCTCAAGGAATCAAGCAATTAGCCCAAACAGATCATGCTTTGGCTATTACCGGAATCGCTGGCCCTGGAGGTGGAACACCCGCCAAACCAGCCGGCCTCGTTTATACCGCTTGGGGAGGAGAAAACGAAAGCCAGGTTCTCCGGAACCAGTTCTTGGGCTCCCGGGAGTTGGTTAAATTTCAAAGTTCACAAAAAGCATTGGAAATGTTATGGAGGCATTTGACCCAAAATTTTATATAAATAAAATTAAAATAAACAAGGATATCGATGAGAACTTTTATTGCTATTGACTTAGACGAAAAATTAAAGACCATTCTCCGTAATTATATTCTTGACTTGGCCTCCACCAGAACTAAAGTTCGTTGGGTAAAAACAGAAGGCATGCACTTAACCTTGAAATTTTTGGGGGAAATAAATCAAACCCAAGCAGACCAAGTTATCAAAGAATTACAAAATATTACTGAGCATTATACCCCTTTTCCTCTCGACTTAGTGGGAACCGGAACTTTTCCCCCTAAAAGCCGACATCCTAAAGTTATCTGGATTGGTCTTCCCCGTGATCCCCAGCTAGTAACCTTAGCTCAAGAAATCGAAAATAAAATGACCCAGCTTGGCTTTCCTGCTGAAAAAAGAGAATTCGCTCCCCATCTCACTCTGGGAAGAGTCAAAAATCAAGCGGGGATTAATAATCTCTTAGTCAAGCTTAACGAAAAACAAAATTACCATTTTGGAGGGATGATAGTAAAAAAAATCACTTTTTTTAAGAGCATCTTAAAACCAACCGGAGCCGAATATACTCCTCTTCAAGAATTTGAATTTCCATGCTTTACTTAACTTTAATTTTGAGTTATTTCTGGGGGGCTTTACTTCCCGGATACTTTTTTTTCCGTCTAATCGATAAAAAAGATATCCGCAATTTAGGAAGTGGCAATCCAGGAGCAACCAATGTCTTTCGGCTAAAAGGCTGGAAATGGGGCCTTTTCGTCTTTCTTTTTGACTTTAGCAAAGGATTAGCCGTAGTGCTTATTTCTAAAAGTTTATTTTCTCAATCATGGCTCCCCTTAGCTGCTGGAGCATTAGTGATTGTCGGCCATTGTTTTCCTTTTTACTTGAACTTTAAAGGAGGCAAAGGAATCGCCGCGAGCTTGGGAGTCTTTGCCGGGTTAAGTTTTCTTCCTTTCCTGGGAACCTTACTAGTGTTTTTTTTGATCGTGGGATTAACTAGATATGTTTCTTTAGGTTCAATAGTCGCGGTCTTCAGCTTTGGCCTTTTTAGCTGGTTTTATCGTCACCAATCGGATATTATATTGTTTTGGTTTTTCATTTTCGCCATGGTCATA
>DQWD01000090.1 GCA_011042725.1 Candidatus Aminicenantota bacterium
CTCTCCAGTTCGATCATAAGGGGAATAAAAACCAATCTGGAGCTTCAACGTCTCTTCTCCCTTAAATTCAGGGTCAAACTCATCAATAAACGAAGGAATATAAATTCGGCGCGAATAAACATACTCTTTCCCTGGCTCCCACTGCGAAGTAGGCACTGGAGGAAAATGGTCATCCTGAAAGATTAGATTTTCTCCATGCCAAAAATGGACATAAATGTTTAAGTCTTGCGTAAACTTAGCGAAATTATCATCAATTGTCCAGGTGTACTGCATGTCGGTAATAAGGTTGTCAGTTAAATTTTCCTCAGAAAAATCAATTTTTAAGTTAACGCCCTTAACTTCGGCTTTTTTTTGACAACTGACAATTCCGATCAATAGCAAAAATACAAAAGGAATGACGAGTCTTTTTCTCCACATAATCATCCTCCTCTCTAAAGTCGAATAGATTATAACTAATATCATTTTTGAAGTAAAGAAATCATCGTCTTGAAAGGCAAGGGAGGATAGTGTATAGTCGAAAAAAATGAAAATGCTCCTCGCTCCTTTTTATTTTCTCTATCAGGCCGGGGCTGTTTTCCGAAATCTCCTTTACGACTGGCACCTGCGTCCTGTTTACCGCCCCCCATTGCCAGTCATCAGCGTGGGGAATATCTCTTTTGGAGGTAGCGAGAAGACTCCTTTTGCCCGCTTCCTTCTGCACTTCTTTTTTGACCTAGGATTTAAGCCGGCTTTAATCTCTCGTGGTTACCAAGGCCGATGGGAAAAAACAGGTGGAGTCGTCTCCGATGGTCACCTTCTTCGAGCTTCCTGGGAAGAAGCTGGAGACGAAGCTTTCATGATTGCTCAAGAATTTCCGGCCGCCGGCGTTTTTGTCGGCCGTCACCGTTTTCTTTCTTGCCAAAAAGCCCACGAGTTAGGGTTTAATCTGGCTGTTTTGGATGACGGTTTCCAACATCGTCAGCTAGCCAGAGATATTGATATCGTTTTATTCTCTTCACAGCAATTCCCCTTTGCTCGCCGGGAACCTCTCTCTTCTCTACGCCGCGCTGATATTATTCTTTTCCGGAAATTCTCCGACCAAACTTCGGCTAACCAGTCTTTGGATCACCCTGGCGAAAAGCTCAGGAAGAAGTTTAGCCGCCAAAAAATTTTTGACTACGAAGTTCTCCCGGCTGGTTTCTTTAATCTTGCTGATGACTCCCCTTGTTCCCTTGAATCTCTCCGCCCCCAAAGAATAATCGCTTTCAGCGGTATTGCCGCGCCCCAGCGATTTTTCTCCCTTTTGCGCCAGGAAGGACTCCAAGTTGTTGACACCTTAAGTTTTCCTGATCACTTTTCTTATCCCTCTTCAGCTATCGCCAAAATAATAAAAATATTCCGAGAAAAGCAAGCTGACTGTCTTTGCACCACCGAAAAAGATGCTATTAAACTAGCGCAACGCTCCCAACTCAATCAACTCCCCGTGGTTTACTTAAAAATCAAACTAAAAGTTGACCAACAATTCAGCCAAGAATTAGTCCAAATAGTTCAGTCATGGCCACGATGAAAAAAAAATCATCTATCTATCTGGAGTGGTTAGGTTTTTCTTCTTTAGGCCTGCTTACTTATCTTCTACCCCGGTCTTGGGGGAAAAAAATGGGCCGATTTATTGGGCGGTTAGTCTATCACCTTGACGCCTACCATCGACAAGTAGCCTTATCCAACCTTAACCTAGCCTTTAAAAACCAGAAAACCGACCAGGAAAAACAAAAAATGGCGCGAAGTTGCTTTGAAAATTTTGGGGAAATGATCGCTGATTTCCTAAAGTTTCCCTCGCTTTCCCCAGCCAAAAGGCAAGCTTTAATTGAAGTTCAAGGTCTAGAATTTTTTCACCAAGCACAACAACAAAAAAAGGGACTCATTATCTTCTCGGCTCATTATGGCCAATGGGAAGTTGCTTCCTTTTTCTTGTCGCAATTGGGTAAACTAAATGTCATCGCCCGACCCCTTGATAATCCCTGGCTGGAGAAAAAATTAACCCAAATGCGAACCTCTCTTGGGGCAAAAATAATCTACAAACAAGCCGCCGCCCGACCTATCTTAAGAAAATTACAAGCTCAGGAAATAGTTGTCCTTCTCATCGATCAGAATGTTCTCGAAGACATGGCCGTTTTTGTGGACTTTTTTGGCACCCTAGCGGCCACGACCCCGGCAGCCAGTGTGCTGGCCCTTCGCTCCCAAACCCCTCTGCTTCCTGCTTTCTGCCTTCCTCTCCAAAATGGTCGTTACCTGATTGAATTCAAACCGCCTATTTACCCTGAACAATACGGAGGGGAACGGGAAGAACAAAT
The DNA here is from genome assembly GCA_011042725.1 of Candidatus Aminicenantota bacterium. Taxonomy (GTDB): domain Bacteria; phylum Acidobacteriota; class Aminicenantia; order Aminicenantales; family Aminicenantaceae; genus JdFR-80. The sequence continues at coordinate 2,331 of DQWD01000090.1, forward strand.
CTTGCAAATCACCCAGCAATGCACTAAGATTATAGAATCTCAGATAAAGGCAGCTCCTGAACACTGGATGTGGTTTCACAATCGCTGGAAAACTCGTCCGCCCCAAGAACCAAAAAAGTAAGGATTATATAATTGAGAGCAAATAATCGCCCCTATGACCAATTACGCCCCGTAAACCTTATTCTTGATTACATGGAATACGCTGATGGCTCAGCCTATATGGAACTGGGCAAGACAAAAGTCATCGCTACCGCCACTATTGAGGAAAAAGTACCCATCTTCTTGAAGAATAGTGGCACCGGCTGGATCACTGCTGAATACTCGATGCTACCCTGCTCAACGGAAAAGAGAACGCAACGGGAAAGAAATCAGGCCCGAATTTCGGGCCGCACCCATGAAATCCAGCGACTTATCGGTCGTTCCTTGCGAGCAGTGACAGATCTTTCTTTGCTGGGAGAAAGAACCATCATTATCGACTGTGATGTGCTCCAAGCTGATGGTGGCACGCGAACAGCCTCGATAACCGCCGCCTGCTTGGCTCTTGCTCTCGGGCTGAAAAAACTTCTCGAAAAAGATATTATTCCCGAAATGCCGCTGCGGCATTTGATCGCGGCTACCAGTGTCGGGCTGGTTAATAATAACTTATTACTCGACCTCGACTACCGGGAAGATTTTGAAGCCACCGTGGATATGAATGTGGTCACCACCGACACGGGGTCTCTAGTTGAGATTCAGGCCTCAGCCGAAAAAGCTCCGATGAGTAAAAAAGAATTCGAAGGCCTTCTCTCTTTAGCCGAAAAAGGAATAAAAACACTTATCAAAATTCAAAAAGAAGCCTTGAAAGAGAAAAGCCTTCTTTTCATGGCTTATGGGTGAGAGTGAGGAATGAAAAGAATTCTGGTCACCGGCGGGGCGGGTTTCCTCGGTAGTCATCTTTGTGAAAGATTACTTGAGGAAGGCCATGATGTGCTTTGTGTCGATAACTTCTTCTCGGGGAACAAAGAAAATGTCCGCCACCTGCTCGCCAATCCCTACTTTGAACTCATCCGCCATGACATCATCCATCCCCTGTTTGTTGAAGTCGACGAGATTTACCATTTAGCCTGTCCGGCCTCGCCCATCCACTACCAGTTCAATGCTATTAAAACAGTCAAAACAAACGTGCTGGGGACGATTAATATGCTTGGCCTGGCCAAACGAGTCAAGGCCAAAATTCTTTTGGCCTCATCATCGGAAATTTACGGCAATCCCGAAGTTCACCCTCAACCCGAAGATTATTGGGGCCACGTCAATCCGATCGGATTAAGAAGTTGCTATGATGAAGGTAAACGGGTGGCCGAAACCTTAATGATGGATTATCACCGCCAAAACAAGGTCGAAACAAAAATCGCCCGCATCTTCAATTCTTATGGCCCCCGCATGGCTCTTAATGACGGCCGCGTGATCAGCAATTTTATTATTCAATCTCTAAAAG
>DQWD01000181.1 GCA_011042725.1 Candidatus Aminicenantota bacterium
TGGCTATGTAAGCCAAGGGTACGATCGGACTCAACGTTGCTATGTGATAACTCGTAAATCTGAGAAGGCAGTTCCAGCTGAATTAGAAATCAAATTAGAAGCTAACGCTGAGTCACCTCTCTATCATCCCGCTTTGGTGGTAAAAGGATGGGGAGATTTTGATGTTTCGGTCAAAGTTGATGGTCAAGATGTAACTTCAGCACCAATATGCCGAGTAGGATTTGTCCGCCGGGTTAATCAAACTGATCTTGTCGTGTGGTTAAAGATTGAAAAAAATAATCCAGTTAGTATCTCTTGTACACCCAAAGGATAAGGTTAAAAATGGTTTTAAAAATGGGGATTAAAAATGGGGACACAATATATATTTACCTACTTTTTCTTTCTAAGAGACTTCTAGAGGAAACTGAATTACTGGAAAGACTGGGAAGATGAAAAAGCTAAAAAGAGGATGTTTTACTTTCTAGCTGGGTTTATGGGTGAGAAATGAGGGCGTAAATGTTTTCGGCTGTTAAAAAGCAGAGCTATATACCTTCTAGTCCTCCTGAAATACAGGAGAGAAAACTGAAGATCTTTCAGGGCCAATATACTAGCTTATCCGGAAAGTCGGGAAAATTAGAGAGGGTAAGGAGCAGATGCCTTTCTAGTTTTCGAAGACGGCAATGGACCAAATTTTATCTAAACGTAATTAAACGGGGGTGAGAGAAATGAAATTAGAAAAAGGTTTAATCCTCGTAATTATTATGTCAATAATTACCCTGATAATTTCCTCCTGCACCACATCTAAGCTCAAGAAGGTTGATGATGGAATCATCTTTTCTCTAAAAGAAGGGGCCCTTAAAATTCAAGTGTGTACCGATCGAATTATTCGAGTTATCTTTGACCCTACTGGTCTCTTTCAACTTAAGAAAAGTTTAGTAGTGGAACGAAGTTGGAAGCCAGTTCCATTTGAATTAGAGTCCGAAGGAGAAGCGATTCAACTTTCTACCGAAAAAGTAATTATTTTGCTTAATAAAAAGAATGGGGCGATAAGTTTTTATGATCATGATGGACACCTTCTTTTGCAGGAAGATCAACAAAGTCCACGTCTAATGACCAAAGCCCAAGTGATGGGTGAAGAAACATATCATGCCCAACAAAATTTTAAACTCTCGGCTGAAGAAGGAGTATATGGTTTGGGCCAACACCAAGAAGGCGTTATGAATTATCGGGGGCAGGATGTTCTCTTGGTCCAGGAAAATGAAATAGCTTCTGTTCCCTTTTTAATCTCCACCAATAATTATGGAATTTTATGGGACAACTATTCAAAGACAAAGTTTCATGATGGCCCGGATGGGACTTTTTTTTGGTCTGAAGTTGGTGACACTATCGATTATTATTTCATCAGCGGAAAAGATTTAGATGATGTGATTAAGAGCTACCGAGAAGCTACCGGCCAAGCCCCTCTGTTTGGCAAATGGGCTTTCGGTTTCTGGCAATCAAAAGAAAGATACCGGACAGGCAAAGAGTTGGTTGAAGTTGTTAAAGAGTACCGCCGCAGAAAAATTCCGATCGATAACATAATTCAAGATTGGCTGTATTGGGGCGATGCATCGGAGTGGAGTGCTATGAAATTTGATGATGAAAGATATCCCCGAGCCGACGAAATGATTAAAATGCTCCACGATAAATATCACGTCCATTTTATGGTTTCTATCTGGCCGGTATTAGGTCCTAAGACTGAGATCTACAAAGAAATGGAGAAAAGTGGCCTGCTCTACGATCCCGTGGTTAGAGCGGGGGGAAAAGTCTATGATGCTTATAATGAAAAAGCTCGCCAACTCTACTGGAAATACATCAATGAAGGGCTTTTCGCCAAAGGAGTGGACGCTTTCTGGATGGATTCTACTGAACCTGAAGTGGGAGAAGCTAATGAGGAACACATTAAACAAATTGGCTCGACGGCTTTAGGGAGTATAGCTCGTTATCTTAACACCTATTCTTTAATGGCCACTAAAGGCGTATATGAAGGTCAACGCTCAGTTACATCAGATAAACGGGTGTTTATTTTAACTCGATCAGCTTTTGCGGGCCAACAAAGATATGCGGCGGCGACCTGGTCAGGGGATGTGGTTGCTCGGTGGGATGTTTTTAGAAATCAGATTTCAGCCGGATTGAACTTCTGCCTCTCAGGGATACCCTACTGGACAACCGATATTGGAGCTTTTTATGTTCGCCAGTATGGAGCCTATTTTGATGAAGGCTATAAAGACCCTGGTTATCAGGAAATGTATGTCCGTTGGTTCCAGTATGGAGCATTTTGCCCGATTTTTCGTTCTCATGGGACAGACACTCCCCGAGAGATTTGGCGGTTTGGAGAGCCTGGCTACTGGGCTTATGATACTTTGGTTAAATATGACCATTTAAGGTATCGCCTCTTGCCTTACATTTATTCCCTGGCTTGGAAGGTTACCAGTGAGGGATACACAATTATGCGGGGTTTACCGATGGACTTCAGTGCCGATAAAAATGTGTTGAATATCGACAATCAATTCATGTTTGGCCCGGCTTTACTGATCAACCCGGTTACTAAGCAGATGTATTATGGGGAAGATTATATCAATGAGATTATTCCTTCAGAGTATCTCTATACTCCGGACGGGGAAAAAGGTGGGGTCCTTGTTGAATTTTATAACGGCCAAAATTTCGAGAGTTTGGTCGCCACCCAAACTCAAAAAATAGTTAAGTATAATACCTGGATTAACAAGCTGCCCGAAGGTGTTGATAAGAAGAGTTACTCCATCAGATGGACGGGAGAAGTTCAAACCAAAGGTGGAGGAGAATATGAATTTTGGATAACCTGTGATGATGGAGTACGATTTTGGTTGGATAATAAGTTAATGATCGATTCGTGGCAAGCTCAACGGGGGAGAAATCATAGAATCAAGGTCAATCTAGAAGGAGGAAGAAGATATAAATTTAGAATCGACTATTTTAACGCCCAACATGGCACCCAGATGAAACTCGCCTGGACAACGCCTGATATGCCCAAAGAAGTATATAGCCCTGATGAAATAAAGACATGGCGTCTGTATCTTCCCCAAGCCAAAGGTTGGTTTGATTTCTGGACTGGCGAGAAGTTGACCGGCGGACGATGGGTGGAAAGAGAAGTGCCGATCGACATCATGCCTATCTATGTTAAAGCTGGGTCAATCCTTCCCCTGGGGCCCAAAATCCAATATGCCACTGAAAAACCGGCCGATCCGATTGAATTGAGGGTCTATCCTGGTGCAGATGCAGAATTTGTGCTTTATGAAGATGAAAATGATAATTACAACTATGAAAAGGGAATTTATGCCCTTATTCCTATCAAATGGGATGAAAAAAACCAAACACTGACTATCGGAGAACGAAAAGGAGAGTTTCCCGGCATGCTCACCAAAAGAACCTTTAAAATAGTTTGGGTGCGAAAAAATCATGGAATTGGCGTTGAGTCTGAGCGGCGCCCAGATAAGGTGGTCTTCTATGAGGGGAAAGCGATCCAGATTAAGAGAGACTAAGATATTGGGAAAATGGAGACATTAGGAAAATTGGGACACAATGCATATTCACATATTTTCTCTAGGAGAAAGAAGTAAACCAAATAGTTTTTAAACAACCAAAAGTGGAGACCGAAACAGATGTTTTGGGCCTGGATTTGTTTTTATCTAGTTGGAGTAAGAATTCCCTCCTCGGAAGGGAGAAAAACAGGATAATAGGCCTTGAGAATGGCTGTTTCAAAAAATCTAAAAACAATAGAAATAA
>DQWD01000352.1 GCA_011042725.1 Candidatus Aminicenantota bacterium
GCCTCTGAGCCGGTAGGCATCTCTGGGTTTATAGAGATAGTATTGCGCTCGGGTCACTTCGAAAGTAAGCTGGTGAAGAGGAGTTAAATCATCAAGAATCCAGAAAGAGCGCCCATGGGTGGCGGCCACCAAGTCATTATCTTTGACCACTAAATCATGAATGGGCACCACCGGCAAGTTAAGTTGGAGTGATTGCCAATGCTCACCGTCATCAAAGGAGACAAAGATTCCTGTTTCACTTCCAGCATATAGCAATCCCTGCCGTTGAGGATCTTCGCGTACCACCCGGATAAAAGTATCTTCGGGAAGACCTTGGGTAATCTTCTGCCAAGTTTGGCCAAAATCCTCGGTTTTGTAGATATAAGGTCGAAAATCATCCAGTTCATGTCGATCTACAGCTAAATAAGCTTTCCCCGGAGAAAAAGTTGAGACTTCAATCATGGAAATTAGACTCCAGGGAGGCAATTGTTTAGGAGTTATATTCTGCCAGGTTTTTCCTCCGTCACGAGTAAGATGGACCAGCCCATCATCAGTCCCCACCCATAGAATGTTGGGGTCATGGTAAGACTCAGCCAAGGCAAAAATAGTACAGTAATATTCTACCGAAGTATTATCTTTAGTTATTGGCCCGCCTGAAGGTCCTTGCTTACTTTTATCATTAGTAGTTAAATCCGGGCTAATTATTTCCCAACTTTGACCCTCGTTGGTTGATTTAAACAAAACCTGGGCTGCATGATAGAGAACGTTGGAATCAAAGCGAGACACCCAAATCGGAGCTGTCCATTGAAAACGAAATTTCAATTCGGCTGCTCCCCAGCCCATGGGGTTATCAGGCCAGGGATTAATAGCTCGGGTTTGCTTGGTCTTGGCATTCCATCTAGTAATCAGTCCGCCATAACTGCCGGCATAAACAATGTCCGGATTATCATGGCGAGCGACAACATGTCCGCTCTCCCCACCTCCAACAGGTTCCCAGTCGGAAGGGGTAATCCCGGCCCCATCGGTGCGACTGGCAATGCGGACCGTACTATTATCTTGCTGAGCTCCTAAGACACGATAAGGAAAATGGTTATCGGTAGTAACATGATAAAACTGGGCGGTGGGCTGGTTATCAAGGGAAGACCAGGAACGGCCTCCATTTTGGGTAACACAAGCTCCGCCATCATTCCCGTTAACCATAATTTGGGGATGATAGGGATTTATCCAGAGATCGTGATTATCTCCATGAGGAGTGCGGATCACGGAATAAGTTCGCCCTCCATCAACTGACTTGTAAACGCGGGTGTTAAGCACAAAAACGGTTTCTGGATCTTGGGGATGAGCATAAATGCGGCTATAATACCAGGCTCTCTGGCGTAAGCGACGGTCTGAGTTAAGGCGAATCCAAGTTTGGCCTCCGTCATCGGAGCGGAAGACTCCACCATCTTCGGCCTCAACAATTGCCCAGACCCGATCAGTTTGGGCGGGGGAAACAGTCACTCCAATTTTACCGATAATGCCCTGGGGCATTCCCGGTTTCCGGGTTAGCTCTTCCCAGCTCTCTCCCCCATCAGTTGATTTGTACAGCCCGCTGCCGGGACCTCCACTAACCAAGCTATAAGGTGTCCGATAGGCCTCCCAGAGAGCGGCATAGATTACGCGAGGATTATTGGGGTCAAGGATCAAGTCGATGGCTCCACTTTTTTCATCCCGATAAAGAATCCGCTCCCAGGTTGCTCCGCCATCTAAAGAACGAAAAATACCGCGCTCCTTATTAGGACCATACACATGGCCCAAAGCAGCAACATAAACGATATCCGGATCACGGGGATGGATTCTAATTCGAGAAATATGGCGAGTATCATCTAAACCAAGGTGCCGCCACGTCTTTCCTCCATCGGTGGATTTGTAGACGCCATCACCATGGGAAATATTTCCCCTGATGGGTGCCTCTCCCATGCCCACATAAACTATATTAGGGTCAACTTCCGAGACAGCAATAGCTCCCACGGAACCCGTTTTAAAAAAGCCATCGGAGATATTCTCCCAGGTTAGCCCCGCATCTTCAGTTTTCCACACTCCTCCTCCCGTGGCTCCCATGTAAAAAACGAGAGGGTTGGCTGGCACTCCCGTGACGGCAGTAACCCGGCCACCCCGGAAAGGACCGATACACCGCCAGCGAAGAGCTTGAAAGAATTCGGGGGGATAAACGCCCGTAGTGTTCTTGGTAGTGTTCTTAGGAGCTGCCTCAACATAGAATTCGCCCCCAATTAGAGTCAAGACTAAAGTGAACAAAATAAAAATGAGTAATTTTTGATTTTTCATCGAAGAATCCTCCTTATCACATATCGCAGGCATAGGCAGGGTAATAAATACTCATTAGCCTTAAAATTTGATAATCAAGTTTATAATCCAATTTCCTCTTTATGTAAAGAAAAAGTTAATGGCACCTTGACTTGAGTTTTTAATTATTCAGCTTGAAAATGATGAAAACAGGCCGCAAACAGGCAGCAATCTGCTTAGCGGTGATTTTCAGGGCCAAAAATCGCCGCTAAGGGCCTTCTTTGGTGGGCACTTTATGGTTATTTTGCTTGTTTTCAATAAGATGACGCGGCCCGACCCCAAACTTAACAAACTAAGTAACTAGAGAAAGTACGGCTTGCTCAATATGCGAAGCGGAAAGGCCAAACTTATCCAGCAGCTCTTGAGGAGACCCTGAACGAGGAAGATCCGATACGGCCAAATGAATTATCTGAGATTGGCCGGCTAGAGCGGCGGCTACCGCCTCACCTAAACCACCAGCCGGGTAATGATCTTCTACTACCACTACCTTTCCGCCAACTTCTTTTGCCTCCTGAAGAAGGCCTTGCCGGTCGATGGGCTGGACAGAATAGGCATCCATAATTCTGACCCTAATTCCTTTCTCCACTAACTTGTCGTAAGCCTTGAGGGCCTCAAACACAGTAATTCCAGCAGCAACAACCAAGGCCTTATCCTGAGGGCTACGTCGAAGAATCTTTGATCCTCCGATGGGAAACTTCTCGCCCCGGGAATAAACTAGAGGAGTAGCGGGGCGAGTTGTCCGCAAGTAACCTATTCCCTGGTAACGAGCTAGATTCTCTAGGCAAGCCTCGGTTGAATAAGCATCACAGGGATAAAGCACAACTCCCCCGGGAAGAGCCCGAAACATAGCTATATCCTCGAGCCCCATCTGTGACGGCCCATCAGCTCCGATACTTACTCCCACATGAGAGCCCACAAATTTAAGATTGGCCAGCGAGCAACCGCTCATGCGGATCTGATCATGAGCGCGAGTCAAAAAGGCAGCAAAAGTGGCCACAAAAGGCAAGAAGCCTTTGACTGCCAGCCCCAGCCCGATGCCAACCATGTTTTGTTCGGCAATATAACATTGGAAAGAACGCTGGGGAAATTCGCGGAAAAAATCCTCAGCATAAGTTGAGTTTTTAACATCGCCATCAATGGCTACTACCCAATTATTTATCTGACCTAACCGAACCAAGGCCCGGCCATAAGCTCGTCTTGTGGGCGTGGGAACTTCATAGTTTCCCCGTTTAAAGGCAAATTTTCTTGGCCAGCGAGGGGGCGAAAAAGGTTGGGGCCTTTTAACCAAGCTCGCTGCTTCAATAGTGGGAATTGGGCCTAATTCGGCCAAAGCTTCAGTTAGCTTCTCTTGGGAAAGAGGTTTGCCGTGCCAACCATTCCTATCTTCTAAAAAAGAAACCCCCTTCCCTTTTATAGTTTTAGC
>DQWD01000287.1 GCA_011042725.1 Candidatus Aminicenantota bacterium
AGAAGGATAAACAATAATCAAGCCTACCAGGGAAAGTCCCAGGGCGATTTCATAGGAAATCATCTGGGCTGCTCCCCGCAACCCACCGATGAGAGTATAACGATTATTGGAGGACCATCCAGACAGGAGGATTCCATAAATTCCTAGGGAAAGAAGAGCTAAAATAAGCAAAAGGCCCACGTTGGTGTCAACGATTTGAAGTTTTATAGTCCGGCCAGCAATCTTAATTTCATTGCCAAAGGGAATAACACTAATCGTCACGGCCACGAAAAAGAAAGAGACAAAGGGGGCCAAGTTATGCAGGAACTTTTTGGAAAATGGGGGCGTAAAATCTTCTTTAAAAATCATCTTGATAGCATCAGCAAAAGGCTGAAACAACCCGATCACTCGTAACCCCAAAATGGAAGCTCGATTCGCTCCGATTCGGTCCTGGATAACGGCACTTTCTTTTCGTTCGAGCCAGGTCAAATATAAGGTTAAGGTTAAAAACCAAGCAAGAGCTAAAACAATTTTGGCTAAAACAATCAAGGTATCAATCACGGCTAACCTCGGCCCAAGAAAATTCCTGGCTAATCTTATCAAAGATATCCGCCGGTTTTTTTATCTCCTGGTAAAAAGAAAAATCTATCCCTAATTGGCGGCCAACAATTCCCAAAATTTCTCCTTCACTTCGAGCTTGACCAGGAGCAGGCAAAGCTTTTTCGAACCTCTGCACTTGGCCATCAACATTAACCATTGAGCCTTCTTTTTCCTGGGGCAAAAGAGTAGGTAACACCAGGTCAGCTTTCTCCATTAACCAAGTTTGATGAGCAGTGAGGAGAATAACCTTTGCCTCTCGATCTAATACTGAATTTAACTCTTTATAGTGGTTATCGCCTAGGGGCAAATAAGCAAAAATAATGATTAATTTCAGCTTTTGTGAAAGCTCAGCGGCCGAAAACCGCCGGGGCTGAAGACCAATTAACTCGACCCCTTTCAAATTGGGAGTCCGGGAAGAAGTAAGCAAAAATCCATCCCCTTCTCCCTCCTCAGGATCGAGCAAATAAAGGTTAACTTCAGGTAGCTCTTCGACAAATAACTTTTTAATTAAATAAAGCTCTTCGGTGGTTAAAGCAGAGTTAAAAATAACTCCCACCTGGCTGGTTCTTTTCTTTAAGTAAATTTCTTTTAATTTCTTAGCCAATAAGTCTAATTGAGAAGGCCAATCATCCTCGACCAAATGTCCATTCTCTCTGACTAAAACTTGAGTGGCCCTGTTTTTTTCAAGGTAACTGTAGGTGTAACGACCGAAATCACAAAGCCAGTAGTTATTAATTTGAGGGTTTTCACGAGCCCGGATTCGATAAACATACTTATCTAGTTCCACTCGGGGAAAACCTCGATGATAATCGATATAAACACTACAAACTCGACTGCATAAAGGGCAGATGGCAGGTTTGGAATTTAAAAACCAACTTCTCGTCTGGAAGCGAAAATCCTGGTCAGTGATAGCCCCGACGGGACACAGTTCAGCTAAGTTGCCGGAATAATTGTTGTTGACAGGTTGTCCTGGGAAATAATCTATTTCGGAATGAATTCCCCGTTGAAAAACACCTAGCTCGCCGGTCTTGGTTACTTCTTTTAGAAAGCGAACACAGCGAGTACAAAGAATACAACGTTCCCGGTCTAAGATAAGCTTCCGGCCGAGATGAACTCTCTTAGCTCTTTTTTCTTTGAGCTCTTTAAACTGACTATCAAATAACCCGTAGAGCTCATAATAATCCTGAAGTTTACATTCACCGGCTTTATCACAGAGAGGGCAATCCAAAGGATGTTCAGCTAGCAGAAATTCCAAAACAGAACGGCGGGCCTCGACCACGGCCTGACTTTGGGTGAAAATAACCATTCCTTCTTGAACAATTGTCGAGCAGGCTAACTCCAGTTTTGGTCGTCCTTGGATTTCTACCACGCACATTCGACAACTTCCTTCCGGGGAAAAAGCCGGGTGAAAACAAAGATGAGGAATCTCAATTCCTAAGGCCTCGGCAGCTTTTAGAATAGTTAATCCCTCTTTTACTTCGGCTTGTTGTCCGTCAATCGTTATTTTCACCATCACTACTTCTTATCCTTTAATGCTTCGTCGAGCCTAAAAGTTCATCCTTAAATTTTTCGACAATGGCCAAGATAGGCATGGCCGCTGCATCTCCCAAGGGACAAAGAGTTTTTCCTTTAATAGCCGCGGCTAACCTGGCGATTGTTTCGAGGTCATCAGGTTGACCTCCTCCCTGTGCCATCCGGTTAACGATTTTATTTATCCAGGAAACCCCTATGCGACAGGGTGTACATTGACCACAGGATTCATGAGCATAGAATTTACTCACCACTCGGAGCACATCTAACATCGAGGTTTCCTGATCAATAACAATCACCGCCCCTGAACCCAACATCGAACCGGCGTTGACCAAAGATTCAAAATCCAAGGTTATATCTATTTCTTCAGCGGTAAGGATGGGAGCAGACAGGCCACCAGGGATGACCGCCTTTAATTTTTTGCCTTCGCGCATTCCACCGGCATAAGTAAAGATTAGTTCCTTCAATGAAGTTCCGAGCGGGAGTTCATAAATACCCGGTTTCTTAACTGGTCCACTTACGCCAAAAATTCTTGTCCCGCCATCTTTTGGTAACCCAACCCGGGTAAACCATTCAGCCCCTTTTAAAATAATAAAGGGAACATTAGCAATTGTTTCGACATTGTTAATGACCGTGGGGCAATTAAAAAGGCCAACCGAGGCTGGAAAAGGTGGTTTTAACCGAGGATGACCTCTCTTGCCTTCCAAGGATTCCAGAAGAGCGGTTTCTTCACCGCAAATGTAAGCCCCCGCCCCTCGATGGACGATAACTTCCAAGTCAAACTGGCTGTGCAAGATATTTTGGCCCAAAAAGCCCTTCTTCTTAGCTTCAGCAATAGCTTTTTCTAACCGCTGGGCAATCATTTCGTACTCGCCCCGAATGTAAATAAAAGCATGGTGAATGCCGACACAATAGGCAGTAATTATTATTCCTTCAAGCAGAAGATGGGGATTATGACTCATGATATATTTATCTTTAAATGTTCCCGGTTCACCCTCATCAGCATTGACACAGAGATATTTTGGTTTATCAGTTTCTTTAGGCACAAATCCCCATTTTACCCCGGCTGGAAACCCGGCTCCGCCCCGGCCGCGAAGATTGGCTGCCTTAACCTCGGCCAGGATGTCAGTGGGCTTCATCTCTAGAAGGGCTTTTTTAGCGGCTTCGTAGCCACCATTTTCAAGATATATTTCCAGCTGATGCAGGTTTTTCAACCCAAAAAGGCTGGTTAGATATTTTTCTTTTTCGGTCACTTTATCATTCTAATCCGTCAAGAATTTCATCAATCTTGGCCGGGGTTAGTTGCCCGTAATAATCATAATTGACCATCATGCAAGGAGCATGCTCACAGGCCCCTAGACACTCCACCGTGGTTAGAGTAAAGCGGCCATCGGCGGTTGTCTCCCCGGGTTTAATTTTTAATTTATCAATCAAATAATTAAGAATATCATTGGCTCCCGCCAGTGTGCAACTGAGGTTGGAACAAACTTGAAGATGATAACGTCCGATAGGTTTTTCCAAAAACATGGTGTAAAAAGTAACCACTTCTTTGACCCGGGCAGGCTGAAGGTCAAGTAACTCCGCCACC
>DQWD01000329.1 GCA_011042725.1 Candidatus Aminicenantota bacterium
ATTTTTTCTAAATTGAAATTAAAAAAGATATAGGCAGAAAATAATAAGCTTAAATTGTCTTATTTATACGCAAAAAAAGTGACAAAGGTGGAGATCTAATTCCGCTTTGACAATAACATTGCAGAGTTGAAGGTGAATGCCGGGCAATATTGCGAATACTTCACTGTCATTCTATCTCAACTCTATTTCCTCTTTCTCATCATTGGGTGATTAGGGAACTTGTCAAGCTATTCAGGAAAAGCTAAAATCCAAAAGATAAATTATTAGCCATGAGTGATGAAGGTGATGACCTGACCACCGTTTGATTAAGGAGATGATTATTACGGTGAGGGAAGAGAAAGACCTTATCTTTATGAAGAAAGCTTTACACCTGGCAGAAGAAGCTTGGCGCCAAGGAGAAGTGCCTGTGGGAGCTGTCGTAGTCGATGGTGAAGGCCAAATTATTGGCCAGGGTTATAATCAATCCATAGCCTTGCTTGACCCGACTGCCCACGCTGAAATAGTCGCTTTACGTCAGGCCGCTAAGAAAAAGAAAAATTACCGTCTTTCCGGGAGTACCCTCTATGTTACCCTGGAACCATGTCCGATGTGCCTCGGGGCAATGGTTCAAGCCCGGATAGATCGCTTGGTTTTTGGAGCCTATGACCCTAAGAATGGGGCCGTAAGTTCAATTATGAATTTCCCTCTGGATAAGATGAATCATCGTTTTGAAATCGAGGGCGGTCTTTTGAGCCAGGAATGTGCTACAATTTTAAAAGAATTCTTCCAAAGCCGGCGAGGTGAAACTAACAATAAAAAAGAGACTGTTAAGGAAGAATAAAGGAGAGGTGGCCGAGTGGTTTAAGGCGGCGGTCTCGAAAACCGCTATCCTGCTAAAGCGGGATCGTGGGTTCGAATCCCACCCTCTCCGCCATTTAATTTCCAAGCGAAAGATTTCCCCGGGATAAGGAGATGATTTAGATGAAACAAATTCCAATCATCCTCATCGGAAAAGGCAATGTCGGGAAAGCTTTTATTGAGTTGTTAGTCGAAAAGAGGGAAGTAATCAAAGAGCGTTATAGCCTGGATTTTTTTCTCCAGGGTATTTTCCGTTCCACCGGGGGAGCCATGTTGCCGAAGGAAGAAGCCTCTCATCTTTTCTTTTTTCCCGATAATTGCCTTGAGTCTTCCCCTTGGTGGCAGAATGGCTATAGTTTTCTTGATGCCCCCGTGAATAAACTCTCTCCCGGAGTAGTAGTCTTAACTACGGTTTCTTCTTTGGAGACTGGAGAACCGGGTTTTGCTTATCTACAACAAGCGCTGAGCTCGGGGTGGCATGTTGTTACGGCGGATAAAGGCCCTTTAATCAATAATTTCCGCTGCTTAAGAAGAGAAGCGGAAAGGCAAGGGTTATCCCTTAAATATAGCACTTGCACAGCAGCGGCCTTACCCACTGTGGATGTAGCGTTAACTTCTTTAGCTGGGGCTGAAATAATTCGAGTTGAAGGTATTTTAAATGGTACCACGAACTTTATTTTGTCTCGAATGGAAGAAGGAGTGTCCTTCGAGGAGGCCTTGGTCGAAGCCCAATCTAAAGGGATTGCCGAGCCCGATCCCACCAGAGATCTAGAGGGATGGGATACAGCGATTAAAATTTTATTGCTGGCCCAAACAATTTATGACCGCGATTTTCAACTAGCTGAGGTAACCCGCGAAGGCATAATTAATCTTCCCTTAAAAGAAGTTCAGGTGATTAAACGGCAAGGTTTGGCTTTAAAATTATTAGGGATAATTAAACGGCACCAAAAAGATATCAGCCTTGAGGTTAAACTGGTTCCGTTAGAAAAAGAACATCCTCTTTATTTTGTTCGCGGTCCAGAAAAAGGGATAAGTTTTACCACTGATTCCATGTCTCAAGTAACTGTAGTGGGTGGAAAATCTGATCCACGGGGAGCAGCTGCCGCTTTACTTAAAGATATGATTAATATCTTTTCTCCAATGTAAGTTGATAAGCCTTCAAGACGAGATTAATTGACCTCCGGAAGTAATTTTGGTAATTTAAACTCTTCTTTTTTTTTATCGAACCGGAGAGGTGTCCGAGTGGCTTAAGGAGCACGCTTGGAAAGCGTGTGTACGGCTAGAAGCTGTACCGTGGGTTCGAATCCCACCCTCTCCGCCACCTAAAAATTAAGTTTTCTGGATAGAGGAGTGAAAGGAGTAAAAAAATGAAAGATTCGATGAATACAAAATTTTTTGTGGATATGGAAGATATTTATGGGGCTCACAATTATCATCCTCTTGATGTGGTGATAACTAAAGCCAAAGGGATTTGGGTTTGGGATGTGGAGGGCAATAAATATCTTGATTTTTTAAGTGCTTATTCGGCTGTGAATCAAGGACATTGCCATCCCCGCATTGTTAAGGCTTTAGTTGAACAGGCCAAAAAAGTAACTCTTACTTCCCGTGCCTTTCGGAATGATCAATGGCCTCTTTTAGCCAAAGAATTATGCGATTTGACTGGCTATCAGATGGTTTTACCGATGAATTCAGGAGCAGAAGCAGTCGAAACAGCTTTAAAAGCAGCTCGGATGTGGGCTTATCAGAAAAAAGGAGTCCCGGAAAATCAAGCCGAGATAATCACTTGTGCTAATAATTTTCATGGTCGAACGATTACCATCATTGGTTTTTCCACCGAGCCTCTATATCGCCAAGATTTTGGCCCCTTTACTCCCGGATTTATAACTGTTCCTTACGGGGATTTGAAGGCGCTGGAACAAGCGATAACTCCTAATACGGCTGCCTTCTTGGTAGAACCTATTCAAGCTGAAGCGGGGATTATTATTCCTCCGCCAGGCTATCTTCGCCAAGCCAAGGAAATCTGTGAAAAGAATAATGTTCTTTTTATTGCCGATGAAATTCAAACTGGTTTAGGACGGGTGGGCCACTTGTTTGCTTGTCAAGAAGAGGATGTCCGCCCTGATGTGGTGGTCGTAGGAAAATCTTTGGGTGGTGGTTACTACGCCATTTCCGCCGTATTATCGGACCGGGAAGTTTTAGGCTTATTTACTCCCGGGTCCCACGGTTCGACATTTGGCGGTAACCCCCTAGCTTGTGCAATTGCCCGCGAGTCTTTAAGAGTTATCCAGGAAGAAGAGCTAATCGAGAATGCTGCTCACCTGGGTGATTATTTTCTGGAAAAACTGCGCACCATTAGAAGTCGTCATATCAAAGAAGTTCGAGGAAAAGGCTTGCTGATTGGGATCGAACTCTACCCGGAAGCTGGGGGTGCTCGCCGTTTTTGCGAGGCCCTCAAGGAAGAAGGGTTACTTTGTAAAGAAACTCATGAGCATGTCATCCGTTTCGCTCCACCGCTGGTGATTAAGGAAAAAGATTTAAACTGGGCCTTCAAGAAGATTAAGAAGGTATTTAAAGCATTAGATTAAAGCGGATCTGATCATTAATGATGCCATTAATCATTTTTTTTTAATGAGAGTCCACACCAGCATAGAAACCCGTTCCCCAATCAATTCTTAAAGCCTCTACCAGCTTTTAGCGACTTTATCTTTAGTGAAGTTTTTCTTTCAAGATGATTTAATTTAAGGCCTTGTCCCCAAGATACGGGAAACAAAATCGAGCGAAAGGCCAAGGAGAATGTCGGAGC
>DQWD01000120.1 GCA_011042725.1 Candidatus Aminicenantota bacterium
CTTCTATTTCCAATCCCCATCAATATTCCCGAGGAGTTCGTTATCTGGTGATTAATGGAGAGATGGTGATTGATAACGAGAACTACACCGGGAAATTACCCGGACAGGTTTTAGTGCTAAATAAAAAGTAAATAATCAGACATATCCACTTTCCCTGCTTCCGCCCCTTGTCCATGTTTTACTATAAAATGAAATTTAATTAAATAAGTTAAAGAGGCCTCTTGTTGCGCTGTTGAGCAGCTTTTAATTTTATCCCTTTTTTATTATCATCGATTGGCGTTAAAGATGGAGATTAAGAAAAAGAGCTGCTGATGGTAAAACTTGAGCTTGATTTGATTGTGCTCAACTTGGTAGATTACAATAGAGTTTTAGTTAGGCTATTTTTGAATAGATGGAAAATGATAGGATGGGGCAAAGGATAAAATTATTTTTACTGAGCCGGATTTAATGCTCAGAAAACTTTATTTTCGAAAAGGATATTATCTTAAAAACAATGACTAGAAAGGAGACTAAATGCTAAAAAAAATGTTTTCTCGACGAGACTTTTTGAAGTCATCGGTGGTTTTTGGAGCTACGTCTCTTTTGCCCTTCAAATTGGAAGCAGGGATGATGAGAAGGGAAACCAACTCTTCATCTCTTCAAACAACATCACCTACCGGTCGGATGATCGCCATCTCCAGTCGAAATGGACTGCGGGCTACAGAAAAAGCCATGGAGTTGCTTAAACAGGGAGCTGATCCTTTAGATGCGGCCATTGCCGGCGTGAATATTGTCGAGAATGACCCAGACGATATTACCGTTGGCTATGGGGGATTACCTAATGAAGAAGGTGTTGTTGAACTGGATGCCTCAGTTATGCATGGCCCGACTCACAATGCAGGAGCAGTAGCGTCTCTCCACAATATTAAGAATCCTTCACTGGTGGCCAAGCTGGTAATGGAACGAACAGGGCATGTTCTTCTAGTTGGAGAAGGAGCTTTAAAATTTGCCCGGGCTCATGGCTTTAAAGAAGAGAACTTGCTCACTGAGAAGTCCCGACGCATTTGGTTGCGCCGCAAGGAAATTCTTTCGGACCGCGATTATTGGTATCCCCCCAAGTCAGACGAACTAGAGAAAGAACTACAAGATTATGTTTCTTCTCATGGAACCATCAATTGCTGCGTGTTGGATGCTCAAGGAAACCTGGCCGGAGTGACGACCACCAGTGGTTTCTTCTTCAAGATTCCGGGGCGAGTTGGTGATTCTCCAATCATTGGTGCGGGGCTCTATGTAGATAACAATATTGGCGCCGCAGGCTCAACAGGATTAGGTGAGGCGAATCTCTTAACCTTGGCTAGTTTTCAGTGTGTTAATTTCATGGGACAAGGGTTATCTCCCGAAGAAGCAGGCTTGCGCGTCCTCAAGATAGTTGCTGAAAAAGCGCGGCTGTGGCCGGAAAGAATTGATGATAAGGGTCGTCCTCGGTTTGACTTGAATTTCTATTTAATAAACAAAAAGGGCGAGTATGCAGGAGTTACGATGTGGCAAGGTAGAAAATATGCCGTTCATGATGGAGTTAAAAACCAATTCAAGGAATCAGCTTATCTTTTCAAACGCGATTAGGGTTAAGTAGAAATTTTAGAGCTGTATAATAGAAAAGGTTAATTATGGTTTTTAAATTAGGCCGACAAATTGCTCTTCTTTTGGTAATAATAATCTTGCTTTATGCCTGTGCTCGAATTCAGCTTCCTGAAGCCACCGGAGTTCAGACGGGAATGGCTTCCTGGTATGGAAATGATTTTCATGGCCGAGCCACGGCCAGCAAGGAAATTTATGATATGTATGATTTAACCGCTGCCCACCGGAGCCTTCCTTTTGGGACTAAAGTTATGGTCACTAATCTTAAAAACGGCAAGTCGGTGGAAGTCAGGATAAATGATCGGGGTCCTTTTATTCGCGGCCGGATAATCGATCTTTCTTATGCCGCCGCTAAGGCAATTGATATGGTTAAAGATGGGGTGGTCCCGGTGCGCATTGAAATTGTTGAATGGGGAAGTGGAAAGAAGAAGCCTCGTCCCGAAAAGGCCAGGAGAATATTAACCCAGGAAAAAGAAGGGAAGTTATTTGTCCAAGTGGGGGCTTTTATCAAGCAGGAGAATGCCCACCGCTTAAGAGATGAGTTGCTTAAACGGTCTTTTAAAAACGTGATTATCGTTGTTTTTAAAACGAAGCAAGCTGTTTACTATCGAGTTCGGATACGCTGTACCAGCGCCAGTGAAGCCCATCAAGTAGCCCAGCGTCTTTTTCAACTAGGGTATACCCCGATCATTTTTGATTGAGGGTGAACTGTAACTCTATTGCTGTTGATAATCTCTACTTTGGCCATTAGTTTGCCTTGTTAAAAGGAGAGGTTTTTGAGTTTGACTTTGGTTTGTGAAATTGGATTAAGGCGAGATTAGTGGGGGAAAGTTTGATTGGATTTTATTTGCGGGCGTAAGAAATCTTTGTAACCGCCCCTTCAGGAAGCGAAAGGCAGATTCAGGAGTTGATTTGTAGGTGAAGATTTTCAAGTCCTCCGGCGAAATGGTTTTATTTTTAACCAGCTCGTCAAAATTGATTATTTTTCGCCAGTAATCTTCGCCATAGAGAAGAATAATTAAATCATTCTGATTGATTTTCTCTGTTTGGACCAGGGTTAAGAGCTCAAATAATTCATCCAAAGTTCCAAAGCCTCCCGGGAAAGCCACCACCGCCTTAGCGGGGTAAGAAAGCCAAAATTTCCTCATGAAAAAATAGTGAAAGACAAAACTCAACTCGGGGGAAATGTAGGTGTTGGGAAATTGTTCATGGGGAAGCGAAATGTTCATGCCGATGGACTTTCCTTCGGCGCGTTGAGCCCCCCGGTTGGCGGCTTCCATAATTCCTGGCCCCCCTCCAGTACAAATGACAAAGTTTTTACCCTTGGGCTTAAGTTTAATGGCCCAGCGGGCTAGTCGATAAGCAAGCTCTTCTGCCTCCCAGTAATAACGATAGAGGGGGTGAGATTTATCTTCAGGATCAATCCGGGCTGAGCCCAGAAAAAGAATCGTCGTGTGCACTTTTTGCTTGGCTAGTCGAGTAAGTGGCTCTAAATATTCACTGAGAATTCTCAAAATGCGAGCTTCTTCGGAAGAGAGAAACTCAAGGTTCTTGTAGGCTTTTTGGGGGAAAAAAATATGTTGCATTGGTCTTTCTCCTTGATTGATATCGCCGCCAGAAGAGAAGAAAATTCTAATTGATTTTTTCTCGCTAAGCAAATTTTTCGAGGAAGCCGTAAGTACTGACAAGAGAAGAGGGTGGGGAAAAATGGTGGCCGGGACATTATTTTGGCCTGGCTCATTATTGAGACAACTGGCTAATATAGTGCCTGCTACCATTTTTCCTGGCGGGCCTCTGGAGGAAAATGGTAGCCGGGATATTATTTTGGCTTGAAAAAACAGTAGTTGGCACCTTATTTTGGCTTGTTCCCTCTCTCCCCGGCTTTTCCCAATTTAAGAACAGTTAAAAACAGCAAGTTGGTCATCTTTTGACCCTGAGTAATTTATATGTTAATTTTAAGAGTAATTTTTTTTGAGGTTTACTCGAAGAGACGAATATATTCTTGAGAAAAAACCAGTAA
>DQWD01000072.1 GCA_011042725.1 Candidatus Aminicenantota bacterium
ATATGATTTCCCGGAGCCTGCTCCAAAAAAGAGAAAAGCACCGGGAATTTTCTGCAAGTAATAAGCAAAGTCTTCTCCTCCCATAACCGGTTTAATCGGGATCAACCTTTTTTCTCCCCAGATCTTGCGGACAACTTCTCGCACTAACTCCACCTCTCTCTCATGATTAACCAAGACCGGATAACCCCGCTGGTATTTCCAGCCTATTTCTGCCCGCCAGGCCTGGGCAGTTAATTCACATACCGCGGCCAATCTCTCTTCAATCCTCGCCTGGAGAGTCGTGTCTAAAGTCCGCACTGTTCCGGTAAGCTCGACTTTTTCGGGAATAATGTTATAAATCGTTCCCCCCTGAATCGTGCCGAAGGAAATGACCAAGGGATGGAGAGGATCCGTTTCCCGACTCACTAAGCCCTGGATATTAGTGATAACTTGGGCCGCTACCCAAATGGGGTCAATAGTTAAATGAGGCATGGAGCCATGGCCGCCTTGGCCTCTTACTTCAATTTCAAAATTATCAGCCTGGGCCATCATTGGACCAGCTAGAAGCCCCACTTGACCAGTGGGCAATGGCTGCCAGAGATGAAGCCCAAAGATGGCATCTACTTCCTCCAGTGCTCCTTCCTCAATCATCGGCTTGGCCCCACCAGGGGGCAACTCTTCAGCTGGCTGAAAAATAAGTACTATTCGTCCCGGAAGAAACTTCTTAAAATCCAGTAAGGCTCGAGCCGCTCCAAGTAATATGGCCATATGTCCATCATGCCCACAACAATGAGCCGCCCCTGGCACTTCGGAGAGAACAGGTTTTTTCCCTTCTTCTTGAAGGGGCAAAGCATCCATATCCGCGCGAAGGGCAACCGTGGGGCCTTCCTCTTGCCCCTGAATAATAGCTCGCAGACCAGTACCAGCTATCACCTGGCTCTCTATTCCCCAATCATGAAGAATTTTTTGGAGGGTCTGCTGGGTCCAGTGTTCCTGGAAGGCCACCTCTGGATGACGATGAAATTCTCGTCGCCAATAAATTATCTCTCCTTTCCTGTTTTCAATCCGAGTTCGTAACTCTTCCAGAGAAATACGACTCATCGGCCTACCTCCTCACTAATTTTTTCCACCCTCAGCGGGTGATATTCAGTTTAAAAAATGCCTTCCCTCATTTCTTGTCCTTGATTCAATGGTAACTATCAAGATTTATGTTGATTATTTTTTCGGTTCTTCTGCCAAAAAAGTATTGGGGGTGACTTTTTCCTGGGGGGTAAAATATTGTCATTTCTCCTGTTTAGATAGCCCACCGGCGATAACCGTTACCAGCAAATTAACAACTAACCCAACAAAACCGGCGTTCATCCCCAAGTAGGGATCATGTCCACTCCCGATTAAAAAGATGACGACCCCTAGGCCCGCGGCTAATCCCCCTAAGACAGCTCCCTTTCTCACGCGGGGCCAAAAGAGCCCAAACACAACACCCGGGAAAAATTGGCAAACACCATCATAGCCAAGGATTAGAAGGTTAACCAGTTCATTGGGGAAAAAGATGGCAAATATTAACGCTAAACCGGTAATCACCATCAATAAAACTCGAGAAAGCCGCATCACTGCTTCTTCACTGGCCGTAGGCTTAATAATCGACTGATAGATATTTTTACTTAGGAGAGTCGAGGCAAAGAGGACCAATACCGAGGCGGGCACCATAGCCGTTACTGCTCCGGCTGCCCCGACAAAGCCCAAAAACCAGGCCGGATAGGTTTTGGCCACCAAGGCTAAGAAAGCCAAGTCTCCATTCTTCAAATCAGGCAGAACTAAAAAAGCAGTCAGTCCCACAGCAATCACTAACAAAATGGGTAACTGGTAAAGGGGCATGATAATCGCATTTCGCTTGATAACCCGGTCGCTTTTGGCGGAAAAAACGGAGCCAAAAACATGAGGCCACATGTAAAAGCCTAATCCGGTCAGCAGGACAGTAGACATCACCCAACCAACACCCATATGAGTAGTCGATCCCGGAAAGACGAGATGCTGGGGATGTTGTTCCAGTAAAGCATGAAACATGCGGCCAAAACCACCAAAATAGATGGCGGGAACACCAAAGCCAACGATTCCTACTGCCGCCAGCATCATGATATCTTTGAGAATGGACACCCAGGCTGTTCCTCGGATACCACTGGTATACACAAAAACCGAGGTCAGCAGGAAAGAAAAGAAAATGGCCCATTGGGACTTAATCGCCCCTTGACTGGCCACTTCCACGATTAACCCCAAGCCAGTGAGCTGCAGCTGAAGATAAGGAATAATAGAAAAAACACCAACTAAAGCCACCATCACGCCTAAAGTCCGGCTTTGGTAGCGATGGATAAAAAAATCTGGTTGAGTATGAAGGCCATATTTCTTGCCAACTCTCCATAAAGGAGGCAAAATAAAAAAAGATAAAGCATAAGCCAAAGTGCCATAAATCATGATATAAAAAGTTGGGGCTCCCTTAGAATAGGCCCAGCCACTAGCGCCTAAAAAGGTAAAAGTGGTATAGATCTCCCCAGCCATCAGTAACCAAATAATTACCACTCCGAACCGCCGGCCGCCGACAGTCCAATTTTCTAAATCCATCTTCACCCGCCGGCCAGCCACCACCCCCAGAATAGAGGCTCCGACAATAAAGCCCAAGATAATGACTAAGGCCAAAGTCATCAGGGTCGCTCCTTATCGGTTCGATTGAATCTCTGCTCAACTTTATAAGCCCCAAAGAGGATTAGCGGCGTTAAAGCTATCCAAAGTAATATCCAGAAAAGAAGAAAGGGCAAGCCGAGAATTACGGGATACAAGCGATTAACCAGTGGCAAAGCTCCAACTAAAACCAGAAAAGGAATTAAACCCAAAAGAAGGGCCAGCTTTGTTCCTTTTCTCATCTTACCTCCTCAAAATAAACTGGGATTATTATAATCATTTAAAATTGTTTTTTCACATGTTTGTCCTCAATGCTTCATTATTGCTTCGATAAATCATTGATCTGGCTTCAAAAAACCAAGGTTTCTTGCGTCCTTCAACTTAGGCTATTCAAATTATGATTCTCCTCCACCAAAAAGTTCGATTACATTTTATAGGGGCAAACCCGCCTCTTTTCAGCCAGATTTTTAAATGACAAGACGATTACCTTGCGGTTAGATTTTAGATGATTTGATTCGGGTCTTGGCTGAAAGATAACAGCAAGTTATAATTATCAGTTTAGGTTAAATATGAAAAAGCGTCTCCCATCCCCTTCTTCAGCCAAAGAATCAATTGTTCTCCGGGGAGTTCGGGTTCACAACTTAAAAAATATTGATCTTGATTTGCCCCTCAACCAGCTTATCATGATTACCGGGGTTTCCGGCTCTGGGAAATCATCTCTGGCTTTCAACACTCTTTACGCTGAAGGCCAACGGCGGTACATCGAGTCGCTTTCTGCCTATGCCCGGCAATTTTTTGAACGCATAGATAAACCAGATGCCGATCTCATTGAAGGCATAACTCCGGCCATCGCCATTCAACAAAAAGCCACGACTAAGAATCCTCGCTCAACCGTGGCCACAGCCACGGAAATTTACGACTTCCTGCGCCTTCTTTTTGCCCGGTTAGGAACTATTCATTGTGCCCAATGTGGTCAACC
>DQWD01000094.1 GCA_011042725.1 Candidatus Aminicenantota bacterium
CTCTTAGCGGCGGTTGAAGGTAATGTTCTTCGAGATAAGGTTGAATGGTCTTCGCAACCAGCTGGATGTGTGGTTCTGGCCTCTGGCGGATATCCCTTTAAATATGAAAAAGGGAAAGAAATAAGCGGACTGGAAGAGGCGGAAAAAATCCCAGGAATTGTTATCTTTCATGCGGGTACGGATATGATTGATGACAAATTGGTCACGGCTGGGGGACGGGTTCTCAATGTTTGTTCGCTGGGTGAAACTCTGGAAAAGGCAATGGAAAAAATTTACCAGGCTTGTGAGAAAATAAATTTTGACGCCATGCATTATCGGCGAGATATCGGTGTATTGCGTGAGTAAAAGAGAAAGTCAACGAACTGCTGAAAAGCCCTATAGGGGCCGGCGGAGATGATGATAACGGGAAATTAAGGAAAAAAAATGAGAAAAGTTGCCCTGCAAAGTTTCGGCTGTCGTCTTAACCAAGCTGAAGTTTTTGCGTGGGGGGAAGAGTTGCGTCGCCAGGGGTGGTTAATAAGCGAAGAGGTGGAGGCGAGTGATGTGGTCTTGGTGAATACTTGCACTTTAACTCATCGAGCCGACCGGGATGTCCGTCGTTTTTTGCGCCAGCTAGCCAAAAAAAACCCCTCAGCTCGAGTATTAGTCACGGGGTGTTTAGCCGAGAGAGTACCTGGCTTGTTGGCGAAGTTTCCCAATGTCAGCAAAGTTTATTCCAATAAAGAAAAAAACAAGATTGTTCAAGACTTTCTTCTTCAAGCTGAAGAAAAATCAGCTTTCCCTTCTTCTCGAGCGTATCGTTCCCGAGCGTTCCTAAAAATCCAGGATGGTTGTGATTTTCGGTGCACTTTTTGTATCGTTCCTTTGATGAGAGGCCCAAGTAAAAGTATTTCCTTAGAGGAAATACTCGGAAAGATAGATGATTTGCTGGCCCAAGGATTTAAAGAGATTGTGCTTGCGGGTGTTCACCTAGCCCTTTTTGGTCGTGATCTTAGCCCTCGAGTTGATTTGTTATATTTGCTTCGTCAAATCGAAAAAACCTATAAAAATGCCGATTTTAAATTAAGGTTAGGCACTCTTGACCTCAAATTTATGACTGAGGAATTAATTGATTTTTTAACTTCTAGTTCCCTTGTCTGTCCTCATTTTCACTTTTCCCTCCAGAGTGGATCCTTAGCCATTTTAAAAAAAATGGGTCGTTCTATTCGACCTGAACGTTACCAGGAGATATTAGTAAGATTCTTCCAGCTTCGACCCGAAGCCGCTTTGGGAGCCGATATCCTCGTTGGTTTTCCAGGTGAAAACGAGAAGGAATTTGAAACCACCTATACTTTCTTACTAAATTCACCGTTAACTTATTTTCATGTTTTTAGTTATTCTCCGCGCCCCCGAACCGTGGCGGCGAAATGGCCCCAGGTGTCCGAAGAGACAAAGAAGAAACGAACCAAGATTCTGCGGCAGCTTTCCGCGGATAAGAATTATGCTTTCCGCCAGAAGTTTCTTAATCAAGAGCTGGAAGCGATTGTCATTCAAAAGAAAAAGCAAGTTTATGAAGCTTTAACTGATAATTATATTAAGTTGATCATAGCCAAGGCATCGCTGCCACTGGGCGAAAGAATTAGCGCCAAGATTGTTGAGGTTTCCCCCGGCCAAACAAAGGCAGAAATAACAGGCGTTACTAATAACAACAAATGAAGTCTGATTCACCAAGCAAAGTTGAACAGCTATCGGGGAGTTTCAGTGGATAATAATGAATACAGATGAAATTTGGCCAAGTAGTAACAAGTAGTAAAGAGAAAAATTTTCATTATAAATAGATAAGTAACTTATTATCATGAGTCGCATTAAAATTCTTCCTCCCGAAATCGCCCGGAAAATTGCGGCTGGTGAAGTGGTGGAGAGACCTTTGTCGGTGGTCAAAGAATTAGTGGAAAATGCTCTAGATGCAGGGGCGACCGAGATAGGAGTCGAGCTGGGCCAAGGAGGTAAAACCCTGATTCGCGTCAGTGACAATGGCCACGGGATGACTCCCGAAGAAGCAGGACTTTGTTTTGAACGACATTCTACCAGCAAAATTGCCAGTGAAGCTGATCTTTTAAGAATTAAAACCATGGGATTCCGGGGCGAAGCATTACCCAGTATAACAGCCGTTTCCAGGGTTAAACTCAAAACTTCTGTTGACGGTCAAGTAGGAACGTTGGTTGAGCGGGAGGCTGACCAAGTGATTCGTGTTGAAGAAGTGGCTTGTCCCCGGGGGACCATAGTCGAAGTCAGGGATCTTTTTTTTAATCTTCCCGCCCGGCGAAAATTTCTCCGGAGCCAAACAACAGAACTTAGCCGGATCACCAATTTTCTTATCTCTTCTGCTCAAGCGTTTCCCTCTATCAGGTTTAAACTTAGGCATAATGCCAAGGAAATTTTTAATTATGCTCCGGTGAAAAACCTAAAAGAGCGTCTTTTTCAAATCTATGGCCACAAAATCTTGGACCGCTTGGTCGAGGTGGATTTTAGCAAAGGACAATATCAAATTACCGGCTTTGTCTCTCGTCCGCCGCAAGGGCGGGGAGACAGGACTCGCCAATTTTGTTATATCAATCATCGTTGGGTGGCTGACAAACTCATTTTGGCGGCGGTAACCCAAAGCTTTCGAGGGTGGTTGGAAAAGGGCAAACATCCCGAATCCTGGCTTTTCTTGACCATACCTCCTGAGGAAGTAGATGTAAACGTTCATCCGGCCAAAGCAGAAGTAAGGTTTTGCCATCCTCAAGAAGTGTTTCGCTTGGTTAGCCATGCTTTGGAGCAGGCTATCAAGCATTCTTTAGGTATCAAAGATATTACCTCTCCTTCCTTATCGGCCCAGGCGACTTCTTCCAAAGTGGGCGAAGAAAAAGGTGTTTTTTCTAGATTAACTTCTCCAGGAGCGACTCTTCCTTCTCAGCCCGAAATAAGCTCGGCGGAAAAGGTCAGCCCTCGTTTCCAGGAGAAGGAGGCCCGATCTCAGCCTAGGGGCCCCGAAGTTCTTGGTCAGTTCTTAGGGCTGTATATTATCGCGGTTTCAGCGGAAGGATTGCTGGTTATCGACCAACATAATGCTCATGAACGAGTCCTCTATGAGCGCTATTTAGAGATATACCGGGAAAAATCGTGGCCCCGTAAAAGCCCTCTATTTCCTATTGTCATTGAACTCTCTCCTGATCAAGAAGTTAAACTCCGCGAAGTTTTACCTTATTTAGAATCAGCTGGCTTCCGGGTGGAACCAATGGGAGGCCAAGCTTATGCCCTGCAAGAATTCCCGGATATTCTCTCCGAAGACGAAGCCCAAGAAACATTGGAGGTTTTGCTCCAGGAATTAGGGAGTAATCGCCGGCGAAAAGCAATTAAAATGGAGGAAAAAAACGAGGCCATATTGGCCACTTTAGCTTGTCGAACAGCCATCAAGGCGGGTGAGATATTATCATATTCCCGGATGCAATATTTAGTAGAGGAGCTTTTTAAAACTTCTAATCCTTCCCTTTGTCCCCATGGCCGGCCGATTCTAGTCAAGTTGAGTATTGCCGAAATTGAAAAAGCCTTGGGTCGCCGGTAAAAGAGAAGGCAAATTAAGATGGGC
>DQWD01000218.1 GCA_011042725.1 Candidatus Aminicenantota bacterium
TTAAAAGCAACAACCATCTCTTCTCGATAAAGGGAAGATAAATTAATGGAGCGGACGAGCGGATTTGAACCGCCGACCTTCTGCTTGGCAAGCAGACGTTCTACCACTGAACTACGCCCGCTCTTTGACCAGAATTAAGCTACCAAAATCTGTTGAAGATGTCAACGGGAGTCAACTCCTCGTGATCGCCGGCTCTTACTGGTAAGAACAGGGAAATAATAAAAAATCTTTCTTTTAAATTCAAAGTAGATATTGCTTGAGGAGATCAAATATTAATATCTATCTTCCCTTCGAGGGAGGAAGTTTTTTCTTTTTATCTAATTTAAAGTGGCTCCAAGAATCCAACTCGGAAGATTTCAGTCAAGAAAAATCAAGAAGGCCCTCCCCACGGATAAGGTTCAAGAAATGTTAATTACCGGGTTGAGGCCGAAATTGAATTAGATCGCCAATCCGGAGTGCATCTCGACAAGATAAAACTTTAACAGTAGAAGTATGCTCTTGGGCATCGATGACCAAAACATTACCAATAACCTGAAGAGGGGCATCTTTTACTGGTTCCCGATAAACTATCAATTGATCGCCAACTTTAACTCCTTCGCTTTTTCCTAAATTAATCAAAGCCCAATGTCCCCGGCCAATTTGATTAAAATCAATCGTCAAATAAATAATTTCACCCTTGGGGCCTTCGGTCTTATAAGGAGGAATATTGAACCCAAGATCTTGGCCCGCAAATCCTTCCTTCTCTTCGAAAGGAACTAAATAATTGCCCAGAGTTATCTGTCCACAGGCTTTTTCTATTCGAGCCGTAGCTCCATGATCGCTTAAGTGAATCACCCTCGCTCGACCTCTCTTATGAACTAGATAACCATAATTCCCAATTTCCCTTTCAAATTCTAAAATTAAAAATAATTGCCCCGGTTGAAGTCCCTCTTTCTTCCCCTGATTCAAGTAGACAATATCATCGTTGTTAAACAAAACTCGCTCATATTCTCTTTCCGCTCCAATTATTTTTAATTGGGGTAATGTCTCTTCCCATATTAAGAATGAGCAATAGAGGTCAGACTCCGAAACCAAAGGATACATATCCTGGTAAATTATAGCTTTCTTGATCTCACTCTGTTGTTCTGTCTGAGCCAAAATCAAATTCCCCACCGTTAATAAAATAAAGATTCCCAATATTCCCCCCAAGGCAAATTCCCTCCGCCAAAGAATAGATTTCATCTTCACGATATCACCTCTTGCTTTTAAACTTATTGAATTCATTATATTCAGCAAAAAATTAAGTGTCAATTGTTAAATAAATTAACTTAATTCTTTTCTTCGCTGAACACCTTCTTAAATTTCCCGGACACACCCTTGTCATTTCTTAAAATTTTCCGGAGCTCATTCGGTAATTCATCTAATATTAAAATAATTACCTGGCCAATTATTTAGTCTGAAAATTAAATTTATTTTTAAAAATCCGACTAAATTTAAGTAACAATTATATATATCCTTGACATCTCTTTTTAGCAACAATAACATAAAATCAAAACCATCTATAATTTGCTGAAGGAGGCTTTGGGTGAACAAAAGGGATATCATCAGTAAAATGTCAAAGGATGCTGGCATTACCCTTGATCAAGCCAAAAAAGCTCTTGCCGCCTTAATTCAAGGGGTCAGCACTGCTTTGCAAAGGGGGGAAAGAGTAACTCTTTCTGGCTTTGGAAGTTTCGAAATCAAGCTCCGCCAAGAAAGAATGGGGCGCAATCCAAAAACAGGTAAAATAATTAAGATCTCAGCTAAAAGAAAAGTAAAATTCAATCCCAGCCAACAACTGGAAAATTCCCTTTAAAAAGGAATAATAACGGTTTCCCTCCTCTTAAGCTTCATCGGTAAGGAGCAATTTTGTATTTATCTTTAGATTTGCTCCTTCACTTAGAGCTTACTTCCCGCAAGAAATAGTTTCTCCTAAGTTTTTTTGCTACAATAAAGAGGTGCCTGGCAAAGAGCGAATCAAAGTTGCCCTCCTTTTCGGAGGACGCTCCGATGAACACGAGGTATCCTTAATCTCAGCTACTTCCATCTATCGCCATCTGGACCGAGAGAAATTTGAGGTTGTTTGTCTCTATATTAACCGCCAAGGGTTCTGGCGTCCAGTTGAGTCTCCCTTAGAATCGCTGGAAGATCTCAATCAAGGCCAGTTCTTTCCTTTTTTACCCTGGAGTTTATCTTCAGGAACAAAAGGCTTCCAGGCCGATATTTATTTTCCTGTGCTTCATGGTCCTGGGGGAGAGGATGGAACAATTCAAGGACTGTTGGAACTGGCCGGTGTTCCCTATGTGGGGTCCGGAGTCCTTGCTTCGGCTTTAGGTATGGACAAGATTATGTGCAAAGCTGTCTGGCGAGCCCACAACTTACCCGTTGTCCCTTATTTTCCCCTTACAATCACTCAATGGAACGCCAATCCCCAGGCAACTTTAGGAAATATTAACCAGCAGTTCTCCTTTCCGGTGTTCGTAAAACCCGCTAATTTAGGATCAAGTGTGGGAATAACCAAAGTCAAGGAAAAAGACCATTTAGCTAAGGCAATTAGCCAAGCTTTTCAATTCGATTCTAAAATTTTGATCGAAAAGGCAATTACTGCTCGGGAGATCGAGTGTAGCGTTTTAGGGAATGAAAATCCCCAAGCCTCCCTCCCTGGAGAAATAATCCCCTCTCGTGAATTTTATGATTATCAAGATAAATACCTAGAGAATAAAGCCCAACTCATTGCTCCAGCTAATTTGCCGCCAAAAAAAATTAAGCAGATCCAAGATTTAGCCATCAAAGCTTTTCAAACAATTGATGCCCGCGGTCTAGCTCGAGTCGACTTTTTTTTAGAACATGAAAGCGATCAAATTTACCTGAATGAAATAAACACCATCCCTGGTTTTACAGCCATTAGTATGTATCCCAAGCTGTGGGAAGTTTCGGGGCTTACCTATCCTCAACTTTTGGAAAAACTGATCCATCTCGGCTTGGCCCAGTTCCAACATCGATTCACCTTGATTTCTTCCTCTAAAGACACTTCCCCGGCGAGCAAATTAATCTTAATTGGCCAAAAAAAATGAAATCGCCCCCCCAAAAAAGCCACCCCAACTCCTCAAAACCGAAGAGAATCCTGGGCATTGATTTTGGGGATAAACATATCGGTTTAGCTATCAGCGATCCTCTTGGTTTAACAGCTCAATATTTAGGGAAATACACCCGTGGATCAACTCAAGAGGACCTCTCTTATTTCCAGAGTCTTTTTGTTCGTTTTAAAATAAAAGAGGTGGTTATTGGTTTTCCTTTAAGCATGAATGGACAATTTAATCCCCGAACTGAAAAAACTAAAGAATTTGCCCGGTGGCTGGAAAAAACTTTTGCAAAACCTGTTGTTCTCTGGGACGAACGACTGACAACTAAGCAAGCTCAGGCTATTCTTCACGAGCAAAAAGTTGACTCTCGCCAGAGGAAAAAATATGAAGACGGATTGGCCGCCACTTTAATTCTGGCTAATTATCTAGAAAGCAAACGAAGACATGAAAAGGATAGCTAAAATTAGAAAACCAAAATCTTTGTTGAA
>DQWD01000129.1 GCA_011042725.1 Candidatus Aminicenantota bacterium
CATCCCCCCAATATCCGCGTGGTGAGCCCGATTAGCAACCAAAAAGATAAGTTTCCCGGCATAAAAAACGGGAGAAATACAAGTAACATCAGGCAGGTGAGTCCCACCGCGGTAAGGATCGTTGAGGATGACCAAGTCTCCTTCTTCAAACTTGACTGCTTGCAGAGCGGATTTAACCGAAAGGGGCATGGCTCCCAAATGAACAGGAATATGCGATCCCTGGGCAAAAGTTTCCCCTTGGCAGGTAAACAAAGCGCAGGAATAGTCTTTTCGTTCTTTAATGTTAGGTGAAAGTGCTGTTCGCCCTAGGACGGCACCCATCTCTTCGGAGATGGAAATGAACTTATTCTTAAACAATTCTAACTCGATAGGGTCAAAGTCAATCATGGTCTTTGCCGCTCCAGGATGATATTTAAGTAGTCATCAACATTTGCCTGATAGTTGGGAGGGATAAAGGTGGTTGATTCCTCAGCGGAGATCAAGGCTGGGCCCTTGATATTTATCCCGGGGAAAAGATGTTGACGCCGAAAAACATGAGCTTCGTAGAATTTTCCATGAAAATAGACATTTTGCTGCTTGGTAAAAGTTATTTTTCGTGGCCGGCCTGGACGGGGAAAAGGAGAAAGCTTAATTTTGGGAAAATTACCGAGGGCTTTAATCTTGAGGTTCACAATTTCGATGGGTTGGTCAGGCTGGCGATAAGAGTAAAGTTGTTGGTGTCGCTGGTGGAAAGAAGCTTCTAAGTTAGAAGGTGGAGCATAGGGTAATTCTATTTCATAAGACTGGCCATAATATCTCATTTCAAGCGAGGGAAAGAGCTTTATTTCTTCGAGGCCAAAGCCTTCTTTTTGCATCTCTTTGATGGCTTGAGCCGAGAGTCGATTGAATTTGGATTGCAAGAGTTCTTCTGGAGTTTCCCTAAGGAGGGATAAGAAAGTCAGAGAGAGATCTTTAACCGCCTCAGCTAAGAGGAGGCCTAAAGCTGAGAAAACGCCGGCATAATTAGGAATTATTACCCGAGCTAACCGAAGATCTTCGGCAATTTCGGCAGCGTGCATTCCTCCTGCACCCCCAAAAGAAAGGAGAGTAAATTTTCTTAAGTCATAACCTCTTTCGATGGAGATGACTCGAATGGCTTTTTCCATGTTGGCATTAGCCACTTGGATGATACCTTCGGCTGTTTCGTAGACTGATTTGTTTAATTGCTGAGCGATCTGTTGCAAGCTGGCGAAGCTATTTTCGGGAAAAATTTTGAGGCGTCCGCCCAGGAAAAATTCAGGATCAAGTCGTCCACAGATAAGGTTAGCGTCGGTAACTGTAGGTTGCCGAGATCGCCCGTAACAAGCAGGACCAGGATTGGCTCCAGCACTATGAGGACCAACTCGCAGGGCAAAACCCTGGTCAACATAAGCTATTGATCCCCCGCCAGCCCCGATAGTGTGGATATCAATTATGGGCATTCTTAAAGGATAACCACCAATCTCCATCTCAGGGGTTCGGGTTATTCCCGAATCAATTAGAGAAACATCAGTTGAGGTGCCTCCCATGTCGAAAGTAATTATCTGGGGAATTGAAAAGATTTCCCGCCAATAGTCGGCAGCGACAACTCCGGCGGCTGGCCCTGAGAGAGCGGTTCGAATTGGTTGACTACGGACTGTCCGAGGAGAGATAAAACCGCCATTAGACTGCATGATCCAGATTTTTGACCCGGATAATTCTTTTTCCAGACAAGCTAGGTAAGTCTCCATCACTGGCATGAGAAAAGCATTGAGAGTGGTGAGCGCCATCCTTTCGAATTCTCGGTACTCAGGAAGAAGTTCGGAGGAGGAAGAAACCAGAAAGCCGGCTTGGCGCAGTTTTTGAGCCACTATTTTTTCATGAGTAGGATTGATATAAGAGTGAAGAAAACAGACGGCAATGGCTTGAATATTTCGGCGCTTAAAAAGTTGAATTAAAGAATCAATTTCAGTTTGGTCTATTTCTTGTTCAATTTTGCCTCCGGCCTTTATTCTTTCCTTGATCCCAAAGCAAAGTTGAGGAGGAATAATGGGATGACGTTCTTCAGGAATAAGACTGTAGAGTTTTTTTCTTGTCTGGCGACCGATGTGGATGATGTCCTCAAAACCTCGGGTAGTAACGAGAGCTATCCGCCCTCCTTTTCTCTGAAGGAGAGCATTAGTGCCCACCGTTGTGCCATGGATAAGAATAAGGCTGGAGGGATCAAGTTTTAAAGTTTTTATCCCTTTAATAATTGCTTGGGAAGGGTTATGAGGGGTAGAGGGTAATTTAAAGGTTAGAACTTTTCCCTCCCGGTAAAGGACAAAGTCAGTAAATGTACCGCCGGTATCAATACCTAGGCGATAATCTTTATTCATTGGGTATTTATTAAACGATTATTAAGCGGTTTTAGTCAAGAGGCGGAAAATTTAATTATCCAAGAGGTAACTTAAAAATGGAAATGAGGTTAAGGTTTACAAGTGCTGCAATTTTTTGTTGAGCAGCTTTGGCAAGCCGAAGAAGAAGTTTGTAGACGATTGCTTCCCCCACCAATGCCAAAAGAAGAAAATCGTTTGGTTATTTTTTTGCTCTGGCAGTGAGGACACTGAAGATTGTTAGCCTGGCTGGATAAGACCAAAATCTCAAATTGGTGACCGCAATCATGGCAAGTATATTCAAAGATGGGCATAGCCCTTTATTTTAGAAAAAAAAATTAAATTCGGCAAGAAAACGAATCAAATCATCTAATATTTAGCCTGAATCAAATCATCTAAAATTTAACTCAAAGATAATTATCTTAAGAATAATCATTTTGCCCTTTATAATCTAACCGAAACATATTTCTATTTCTTGAGTTAGTTGTCTGATGAAGGTTTTCTTTCAACTAGAAATTTTGTGGTCAGAAAAAGTTCAATTTTCTTTACTCGCTTATTCTGTTTTGATAAAGTAAAATCAGAGCGAAAAGAAAATGACCAGAAGATTATTTCTAGGTTTTCTTTTCTTGGGGACTCTCCTAGGGAATGTCTTGGGCGTGAAGAAAGGAAAGGAGCAAATTAAAATGAAAAAGGAAGTAAAGACTAAAAATGCTCCCGAAGCAATCGGTCCATACTCCCAAGCTATTGTTACCAATGGTTTAGTTTTTGCTTCGGGTCAGATTGCCATCGACCCCCAAAGTGGCCAGATTGTCGAAGGGGATATCGAAAAACAAACTCGCCAAGTTTTGACCAATTTAAAAGCTGTCCTCGAGGCGGCTGGGAGTTCTTTAGAAAAAGTAGTCAAATGCACTGTTTTTCTCCAGGATATGAATGATTTTGGGCGCATGAATGCGGTATATAGTGAATTTTTCCGTCCTCCCTATCCAGCCCGGGCTGCAGTCCAAGTGGCTCGCTTGCCCAAGGATGTCAAGGTTGAGATTGAGGCCATTGCCGAACTTTAATTGATGAGGTTCGAAAATTTTGATTTTATAGCGAAAAGAGAGAAAATTAAGTGGCAACTAGGATCAAGGAATTTTTTTCCTGAAAAAAGAAAAGGCCTGGTTGCTGGAGAGATTATA
>DQWD01000241.1 GCA_011042725.1 Candidatus Aminicenantota bacterium
CTCGGTTCTTTGCGCTTGATTTTTCTATCTTTTTTTGAGGAGAGAGTTAAGGAGAAAGGGTTTCCTGGGAGACGTCTATTCCGATGTAATAGTTCATAGGATATCTCCTAATTAATTTTAGGAGAATAGATGATGGACAGGCCACTCCCATGGCTTCACCTAGTAACAACGGAAACTGGAATGGTGGTGAGGCTATTATGTTTCTGCTACTGTCCAAGCTTGTGGGGAGGGCGGTCCATCTGCCCCCCGAACTGATTACTAGCTGGTAATCGTTCCGGTCTTCCCGGACTTGGCCTACCACCACTGCCTCTCCTCTTCTTATATTTATCATCCTCCTATCTTGCCCGCATCAATTTTTAACGTACGAGATCTTCACCTTTGGCATTTGAAAACTCTTGGTCCCTTTCTAAACATGCTAATCTAAGAACATCTTTTTCCGTTTTAGGGCTTTTCCCTATCAAATAGGCTAGTCAGCAACATAAGGGAGGAAAGTCAAATTTCGGGCAAACAAAAAATTTCTTCCTTCAGTTATCTTTCCCCAAATTCATGACAAATGTGAAAGGTGAAGTCTTGGCTACAAATTTTAATGGCTCCAAATTTTACTCCCAATTTTATATTGACTGTCCCTTTGCTGTTTGGTAGCCTTTAATTCGAGAGGGAGGCATTCATGGAAGAAGAAATTGGCAAAATCACTCATTATTTTTCTAAAATTTCGGTGGGAGTAATCGAAATAGAAAAAGGCGAACTCCGGGTTGGTGATACCATCCACATCAAGGGGCATACCACTGATCTTTATCAGAAAGTAGGTTCTCTCCAGGTTGAGCACCAACCTGTGGAAATGATTAAAGCGGGGGAGCAAGCCGGCCTTAAAGTGGAAGGGCCTGTTCGCGAGCACGATAGAGTTTTTAAGGTGATCGGGGAAGAACCTGATTGAATTAAGATTTTTTAGGATTAAGGATAAATTAAAACAATAGTGGGCATATTTTTTTCCTGAACTTGAGATAAACTTTAGTGTGAAGGAGTTTCGCCGTGGCCGATAAAAATAAAGACAAATGTAAAGATAAAAAAGATAAAGCTACCCCTTCTCCCCTCGCTAATCCAACTGATTTGGCCTTAATCAACCAGGAATATCAGAAATGGAAGAAACTTTATGAAGATGCCTTAGCCCAGGCTCCAGAAAAAGATAAAGATTTGACCACCACTTCGGGTCGGAAAGTCAAAGAACTTTATACACCCTCGGATGTGCAGAAAATTGATTATCTGCGGGATATCGGCTTTCCGGGCGAATATCCTTATACCCGCGGCATTCACCCCACCATGTACCACGGTCGCTACTGGACGATGCGCCAATTCTCGGGTTTTGGCACCGCGGAGGACACCAACCAACGCTATAAGTATCTGTTGGCTAATGGCCAAACCGGGCTGAGTGTTGCCTTTCACCTGCCGACCCTGATGGGCATTGACTCTGACCATCCCTTTGCCGAGGGCGAAATAGGTAAATGCGGCGTTGCCATTGACACTCTAGCTGACATGGAAATTCTCTTTGATGGCATCCCTTTAGATAAAGTTTCAACTTCGATGACCATTAATCCTCCGGCGGCTGTACTCTGGGCAATGTACATTGCAGTGGCCGAGAAGCAGGGGGTGCCTAAGAGCATCATCTCGGGAACCATTCAGAATGATATTCTCAAGGAATATATCGCTCAAAAAACTTTTATTTTCCCGCCCCGCCCATCGATGAAGCTGATTGTGGATACTTTTGAATACGGAGCCCAAGAAGTACCGCGTTGGAATACCATTTCCATCTCGGGTTATCACATCCGGGAGGCAGGAGCCACTGCCGCCCAGGAGCTAGCCTTTACGCTTCGCGATGGGATTGAATATGTGGAATGGGCCTTAGAGCGAGGGTTAAAGATTGATGATTTTGCCCCTCGCCTTTCCTTTTTCTTTAATGCCCATAATGATTTCTTTGAGGAAATTGCCAAATTCCGAGCCGCTCGGCGGATTTGGGCCAAGGTGATGAAAGATCGCTTCGGCGCCAAGAGCCCTCGTTCTTGGTGGTTGCGCTTCCACACCCAGACTTCGGGCGTGTCGCTGATGGCCCAACAGCCATATAATAATGTTATCCGGGTGACTATCCAGGCTTTGGCAGCAGTCA
Source organism: Candidatus Aminicenantota bacterium (assembly GCA_011042725.1). GTDB lineage: Bacteria > Acidobacteriota > Aminicenantia > Aminicenantales > Aminicenantaceae > JdFR-80. The sequence goes on from DQWD01000241.1 coordinate 2,159, forward strand.
TGGGGGGAACACAATCGCTTCACACCAACTCATTGGATGAGACTTACGCCTTACCTTCGGAACAAGCAGTTACTATCGCCCTGCGGACGCAGCAAATCATTGCTCATGAAAGCGGGGTTATCAATACCATTGACCCCTTGGGAGGAAGTTATTATGTTGAGGCGCTAACCGAGGCGATGGAAAAAGAAGCCTGGGAGTACATTCGGCGCATCGACGACATGGGCGGAATGGTTAAAGCCATTGAGCTTGGTTTTCCCCAGCGGGAAATTATGGATAGCGCTTATGCTTACCAACAGGCAATAGATAAAAAGGAAAAGATCATCGTGGGGGTAAATGCTTATCAGATGGAGCATGAGCCCATCCCCATCCTCCAAATTGACGAAACAGTAGCCCAGAAGCAGTTGGCGAGATTGCGCCAGGTGAAAAAAATGCGTAACAGCGGCGAAGTTAAACGAAGATTGTCTGATTTAAAGAAGGCAGCCGAAGATGACCAAAACTTGATGCCTTATATTTTGGCTTGTGTCAAGGAATACGCTACGCTCGGAGAGATTATTGACACTTTAAAAGAAGTCTTTGGAGAATACCGGGAACCAGCTAACTTTTAATTTTAATTTTTTATTTAATTATTTCAGTTTTCGGATTTTGTCATGGAGCCATAAGAGGAGGAAAGAATGATGGAGAAAAAAATAAGAGTGTTGATTGCCAAGCCTGGTTTGGATGGTCACGACCGGGGAGCTAAAGTAATCTGTCGAGCCTTGCGGGACGCGGGCATGGAGGTGATTTATACCGGCTTGCGGCGAACGCCGGAAGAAATTGTTAATGCTGCCATCCAGGAAGATGTTGATGTTATCGGCTTAAGTATATTGTCTGGCGCTCACAACATTTTGTTCCCGCGGATCATCGATTTATTAAAAGAAAAGGGAGCGGCTGACATTCCGGTTATTGCTGGGGGGATTATTCCCGATAAAGACATCCCTTTTCTCAAGCAAATTGGGATCAAAGAAATTTTTCTCCCAGGTTCCTCAACCACTGACATCGTCCACTGGATTAAAGAGAATATAAGTATTTGAGAATAAAACTGGGGTAAACTGGGGAGAAAAACTGGTGACAAGCGCCATGTTAGCCATTTGTCTTGATAATGCTCTCAGCCAAAATAAAGTCCCAGGTGCCGTTTTTCATCAAAAGTTCAAGACAAAGCGAAATAATAACTCTGATAATAATCTGGACTATTATCCAAGTTGCCGTTTTTCCTCTAAAGTTCAAGACAAAGGCTATTACCCAGGCTACACGGACTTGGAGAAGCGGCCTTCGTTCTTAAATTCGCCCTTAAATTAATTTATATAAAACTTGACA
>DQWD01000217.1 GCA_011042725.1 Candidatus Aminicenantota bacterium
GATAGGTAAGACACTAAGTTTGAAATGTAAGCGGCAATGTTTATTCCGGAAAGATCTTGCGACGAATAGAGGCTTTCGTGAACAAGAGACATTGATTTTATTCGGGACTGGCTTTCAGTTAAAATTTGTCGAAGTTTTTTGCTTTTTGTCTTTCGCAAGTGGAGGTTGAGGAGGCTGGCCATAAACTGCAGGTTGTTTTTGATCCGATGGTGAAGCTCGCGGAGTAAGGACTCTTTTTCTTGAAGCGATAAGGCTAACTGTTGTTCCAGGACCTTTTGTTCGAGAGTGTTAGCAATTGATTCTGCGACTAATCGAAGAAGCGAGATTATTTCCGGATCACCTACTTGCCAGCTGGAGCTTTTTTCTAGTCCCAGAAATCCGAGTACTTTTTGGCGGGAGATAAGGGGAATGGCCAAGAAAGCCTGGGTATCTCTCCAAGTTAATGATTTAAGGAAAGGACTTTGATTTAGGAGGGGTGAATTAGGGGTTATGGCTGAGAGAGTGTGTGTTTCTTTTTGAGAAATCTTTTCTAGCCAAGAATTCGATTCGTTGACGGCAATCTCATTAGGGAGTGATTCTCTTAGCCCGGGAGGTAAATGCCAGACAGATTTTAAAACAAGTTTTCTCTGGTCAGAAGAAAAGAGATAAAGATAGCAATAATCAACCCCTAGGGATGAGCCTAAGAGTTCTAAGGCTTTATTAATTTCGGAGGCAACTTTATCAGGAGTTAAATTGATGAAAGAAACAGCCAGGTTGGTGGCTAATTGTTCAAGGTGATCCTTAAGATTTCTAACCTGGGCCTCATCTTGAGTGGCTGTTATATCCTGAATAAAAGCAAGAATAGCCACCTTTTGATGCTCTTCGTTTTTTATTGGGCTTGCTGAGACTAAGGCTAAAAATCGGGAGCCGTCTTTTCTCAAGGCCTTAATTCTTACGGCTTGCAATCCTTTTTCCCATACTTCATTGATAAAATCATTGACTTCGTCTTCTTTTTCCCAGAGTTTTATAAAGCTTTTGCTTTCTAGCTCTTGGCAAGGAATTTTCCAGAGTTGGGCTGAAGCAGGATTGGCTGATATTATCTTTCCCCGGCGGTTGATAATAACTAAACTATGAGGGAATGTGTTTAGGGCCCATTCTTTAAGAATCAACTTCTTTTCTTTTTCTATTTGAGTGGTTAAGTCATGAATTAAAACCACAGCTAGCCAACTTTGGTTAATCCGTGCCCACGACATGATTGCTTCACAGGGAAATTCCGAGTTATCTTTACGGCGTCCTACAAGGATTAGGCTTGTTCTTCCTTTAAAACCTGGGGTGGACTTTTTTAGCCTAATTAATTCCTCGTCGAACAAATCATAAGATTGAGGACCTAGAAAATGCTTGAATTCTTTTCCGAGAGCTTCTTTCTGAAGGTAACGAAAGAGAAATTCAGCCCCATCATTCCAGTACTTGACTTCTCCTTTAGCGTCGAGAATTACAAGGGCCTCACCAGCTATTTTAAACATTCGCCGGATCTCTGTCTCTTGATCTTGGAGAGATTTTACCAGGGCCTTTTTGGATTCTATGGCTAGAGACATGAGGAATCCAAACAAAAGAATGAGGCCACTTAAGGTCGTTCGTGAGATCCACTCGTCTCCAGATCTGCCTTTTATGATCTGAAGAAAAGAATCTAATGAGCCATGGTGAGCATAATCAATGATTATATCGGTTATCCAGAGGGAAAAAATAACCAGTAAAGTAAGGGAGATAATTTTAAGGTTGACTTTCATCTATAAGTCACTGCCCCCAATTAAATTAGAACTTAATATCTCCGGGTAGTTATTCTTCCTGGCCTTTCCCTTTTTTAAATCCTTATTTGAATTTAAGTCCTGTCTTTTTCTTCACTTTCTTATGAGTAATTTCCTAATTGATTGAATAATAAATAATGACCTGGGTAAAGTCAATAAATTTGGCTCTAAAGGAGACTAGTAATTAAAATAATACTGATTGAGGCTACGATCACTGACCCGAATAAGCCCACTAGTAAAGGCTTTATTCCTACTTGATTAAAAGAGCGGAAATTAGTATTTAACCCAATTCCGGCTAGCCCCAAGAGAATTAAGAAGCGTCCGCTGGTATTAAAGGCGGCTGTCCCAGTGGGGGAAAAGTACCCCAGAGTGTTCATTCCAGCCAGCAAAAAATAGCCAAAGAGAAACCAGGGAAATGCTTTGGCTACATTGAGAGCAATTCCCTGCCGATTAGTTGAGGATTTGGTTAAATGTTTTCCGGTGAACCACAAGGCAATGAGAAACGCCAAGGGAACCATGAAACAGTTCCGAATTAATTTTACGGCAGTGGCTGTTTTGCCGGCTAATTCCGAAAAGATAAACCCCGCTCCTACCACTTGAGGCGTGGAATGAATAGCAGTGCCAGCAAAAACCCCAAAATGAAGGTCCGAGACGTGCATGAGCTGGGCAATTTTGGGATAGAAAAGAATGGCCACTAGTCCCCAGAGAGCAATCGTTCCAATGGCATAACTCGTCTCTTCTTCTTTTGCTTTGATGAGGGGAGCGGTGACGGCGATGGCTGAACCGCCGCAGATGGTAGTTCCTACCGCTAAGAGAATGGCTAAAGGGATGGGGAGCTTAAAGAGACGACCGAGGAAAAAAATCAACACAAAACTGGCAGCCATGGTGATGATGATAATAGCTAACATTGTTGGCCCTTGGGAACCAATGGTCTTAAAATTTAGTGAGGCCCCGATAAGAACAATCCCTAAGATAAGAATTTTCTCAAAGGCCTTTACCCCCGGTAGAAATATTGGGGGCAAAGAAACTGTATTCCGAATTAGGATGCCAAGAATAATAGCGATGACCACAGCTTCAATGGGATGTTTACCCCCGATAACAATCAATCGAGAAGAAAAAGTAGCCACTACTCCTACTCCCAGCATTAACAACCAACCGGGAATTAATTCTTTCTTTACCATTTTTTCTCTGTCTCCTTGGTGTTTTTCTGCGAGATAGAAACGCTATTTTAATGGTCACTTTCCCTGGTGTCAATTTTCCCCGGTTTTATTTTTTTAAGCCCAATGAGGCTAGCTTAGAGTGAATGCTAGCCTCCTTGTCTAAGCGGTGGTCAATCCGGAGGTCGACGTGGATTCTTTTAGCCTTCATTTCTACCAGTTTTCGGTCAGCTTCTTCAATAACCCGGAAGATGGAAGCCAAATCGGGAGACTCGATGGTAGTTGACATCCCACCTGTTTCATGATTCAGACCTGATTGCTCGATAATTTTAATTACTTCCCGCACATAACGACTAACAGAGGCACCTTCGCTGGTAGGGAAAATAGCTAGCTCGGCAATGATCATTGCTTCCTCCTCGTATAAAACTTTTGATTAATAATGGCAATTTTACACGATTTTGGCAAAAAATTTTTAATCTCGGCCATTCTTTTTTGGTTTTATTGACTAGGTGAGGCAAAGTCTCCTTCAAGGAATCAGTTGTCCTTGGGC
>DQWD01000011.1 GCA_011042725.1 Candidatus Aminicenantota bacterium
AAATGATGATAGGGAACGAAACAGGTTAGGGTATATTGTATCGTATAAATGAAAAAGTTGGATTTACTGGGCGTTACAGAAAAACGACATGATAAAAAGGAGATGAGAATATTATGAATGAACAAAAAGATAAAACATACCAGGATATTCTGCAGACCTTGGCTCCCTGCGGCCTTAACTGCCGAAAATGTTTTGCCTTTGCCGGTGGAGAAATAAAGCTTCTCAGCCGAAGAATCAAGGCATTATTGGGAAACTTTGATAATTATGCTGAAAGGTTTTCCAGCTTTCTTCCCGTTTTCAAGAATTACCCATCTTTTAAAAGTCTTCTCCACTACCTTTCAGAAGGAGATTGCCTGGGATGCAGAAACGACACCTGTAAATATTCCGATTGCGGCGTTTTTAGATGTTACCAGGAAAAAGGCGTCGACTTCTGTTTCCAGTGCAAGGAATTCCCCTGCGAAAAAACAAATTTCGATCCCGACCTTCACCGACGATGGATCGAGATGAACAACGAGATGAAAAAAATGGGAATAAAGGCTTACTTTGAAAAATCAAGAAAACTTCCGCGGTACAGATAAACAGGAATAACCATGAATCACATAATATCTCTGCACAAGGAAATTTACAAAAAATTCATATCCGAAGGAATGGCAGGAAGAATTGTCTCTATTCATCATTTGCTTCAATTAAAAGAAGAAATCGAAAACAAGCGCCTGGACCTTCTTTTGGAAGAGGACTTTTATCAAGAATGCCTTTCTTTCTTCGATTTTTCAACACCTGCTTCCTTGGCCGGGGCCAAGTCCATCATTATCGTCTCCATACCCCAGCGGAAAATATCGGTCTCCTTTCAATGGAAAAAAAGGCAATATATGTTAATCATCCCTCCCACCTACCTTCATGAACCGGACGACAATGTCAAAAAAATACTTGATGAAATCCTTATGCCTGCGGGCTATCGAATAGCACGGGCCTCACTCCCCCTGAAAATCCTGGCTGTCCGAAGCGGCTTGGCTGAATACGGCAAAAACAACATCACTTATGTAAAGGGGAGGGGAAGTTTTCATCGCCTGGTGGGATTTTATTCAGATCTTCCCTGTGTAGATGATAACTGGCAAAAACCGAAAATAATGTCCACCTGCCAGAACTGTTCGGCCTGCCTTAAAAATTGCCCTTCCGGGGCTATCCCAGGAGATAGATTTCTTATTAAGGCTGAACTTTGTCTCACTTTTCACAACGAAAGAGAGGGTCTTTTTCCGGAATGGATCAAGCCAGAGTGGCATCACTGCCTGGTGGGTTGTCTTCGCTGCCAATCAATCTGTCCGGCCAATAAACATGTCCTTAACTGGGAAGAAACCAGGGAGCATTTTTCAGAAAAAGAAACTTCAATGATTCTCGATGGTTTAGGAAAAAACGAATTGCCGGCCCTCACGTTGAATAAGCTTGAAAAACTCAGCCTGACGGAATACTTGAAACAGCTGCCCCGCAACCTGGAAGCCGTTTTAAGAAATCAGAAGAAAGTTGGATAAAGGCATTTAAAATTTAACCGGGTATTAAGGATAAAATCATGAAATATGATAAATTCCATATAGGAAAAAAGCTCTTAATGAAGAAAAGATTATTTATCGCAATCTTTCTCTGGTTAATGACTATAAGCCTGATGCTCTCTATCGTTGCTTTAGGAAAGGGACAAAAAGTACTGAAACCCGAACTCGGAAATCCCGAAGTCCATCAGTTGAATGAAAATATTTTGGCTGTAACCGGTCTTTACCATACGGCCATCGATAAAGGATTCACAACCAATGCCGGGATTATTTTTACATCCGGAAGTGTTATCTTCATCAATTCGGGACAAACCTTAGCCTGAGCAAAATTCCTGTGGGAAACTGCCGTGAAATACATGAAGGACATCGAAAAAACATGCCTCATTCTTACTCATCATCATTCCGATCATGTCTTCGGAATGAGGATTTTTAGGGCAAAAGGAGCGCAGGTTATAGCTCACATAGGAGTTGCCGAAGAACTACGTGGAGATAAGGGGTACTACAAGAAATTCATAGCTGACAGAATGGGTTGGGATTCAAAAAAGGCCGATCAAATCCTTGGACATGTGATCATATATCCTCCTGATAAAAAAATCGAGCAAGACACTGTACTTAACATCGATGGAGATGAAATCCATCTATTGGTTACACCCGGATATGTTCCTGATGAAATATCGGTCTACCATCCTTCATCAAAAACTCTTTTTGCGGGTGATACCGTTTATGAAGGAAGTCCTTTAGCGACTCAGTTCGGTGGGCCGGAGGCATGGAAAATATGGATAGAACATCTTGAGCGTCTGAGAAAACTGGATATCATTAACATTGTTCCTGGCCATGGAAAGATCTGTTCAAAAAGTGAAATTGACCGGAGCATCAGTTTTTTAAAGGAAAAATTAAAAAACAAATAACCTGGAGCATGTTCATCATGAAACCGATCAATTTATATCTGCCTTTATTCATGGTTTTTTTTATCGTCCTTAATTATGTTTATCTTGATGGAGCACCCTTCAAAAAAAAAGATGCAAAAAGCTTAAACATTGATTACAAAATCTCGGTAGACCTTGAAAACAAGGAAAAATTTTCTGTAAAGGCCGTAATTTCCGGAATACAAACAGAATCTCTTCTTCTCAGGATGACGGCCAATTACGGCCGCGTTGAAAAGCTCGACGATCTCATCCCGGATATCACTATTTCCTCCAATGGAAGCGAGATCTGCGGCATAGAGAAAATCAATGAATTCCTGTGGGAGATTCCTATAAATTCTTCGGAAATCGAGATCGACTATTCCATAAATACCCGATTCCCATACTCGAGTTTGAATATGGTCAGACTGCCTTATCGGGATGAAAACCACATTTATTTCCCTGCATCCTCTGTTTTCATCCATCCCGATGAGTGGTATCTTGAAGAAAACAGCATCAAGATCGAGAAGATCGGGATCCGTTTTGCTCCGCCGCCGGAATGGGTGGTCGCCACCAGTTGGGGAACAGGTTCCAGAATGATTCACGTTGAACCTCCGGAAATCAATAATCTCAATTCTGGCCTAATAGGTCTTGGGATTTACAGGACGTATTCCACAAGAATAAAAGGCCTGATACTGGAAACCGTCTTTCTAGGCAAAGGTCCTGCCCCTGATGCTGATTTCAACCAAGTGATCATTGAAGCTCTAAATGCATCATACAAAATATTTCAATTTTTTCCTTGTAATAGATTTTTTGTCCTTTTTCATTTCATTTTTGAACGACCCGGTCAAGGAAGCGGAAATTTTCTAGAATGGTCAAGTTGTCTTAATTACAGCCGCCGGTTTAATGACCCTCGATGGTTAGATAAGAAATCCCACATCTTTCACGAAATCTTCCATTTCTGGAACGGAACTGAGGGGCCTCCTTTAAGCAGGGCCCAGGATGACTATTCGCTTATTTGGTTTACAGAGGGAATAACCCG
>DQWD01000186.1 GCA_011042725.1 Candidatus Aminicenantota bacterium
CCTGCTCCCAACTCGAGGAATTTTCCTTTCATAGGTCGAAGGTAGTTCAACATGACTTGTCTGTTAATAAGAGCTGCTTTTTGAAAAGGAGCGGCTAAAACTTTTTTTAGTTTCTCAACCATGGAGGTTTACAGAATTAAATTATTATAATATTTATTATATCATTTATAACTTAAAATATTACCTTATGTCTACAATATGTCTACAACCATTTCCAACTCCTTGATAGCCTTTGGTTTTAAAGAAAATAAGGTGATGGGGACCTTATTTTGGTTTAGAATATTATTGAGACAATCGTCTAACAGGGGGAATCTCACCGTTTTTCCTCTATAAAGCCGTGCTTGCTGATTTTCAGCTTCTTACCAATATTTTAAGCAAGCGGTTGTTTTTCCCAAAGATTTTTCCTTTTCTTCTTGTAAATTGAGAAGAGTCAAAACTGATAATTTCTTTATCCTTTAGGAAAAATTTAACTCGAGATTTTAGATGTGAGCGAGTTCGTGTATTATAATAAAAACAAATTCAATGAAAAAAATTCTTATTGTTCATCCAGAGTTAAGACCAAGAGGCGGTTCCGAAGCTCGTCCTCTTTGGATAGCGCAAGCTTTAAAAGAAGATCATGAAGTAACCCTTATTAGCCAGGGAAATATTGATTTTCCCCTTTTAAACGAAGCTTATGGAACTTCGCTACAAGAAAAGGAAGTAAAAAAAATAGAATTGCCATATCCTTCTTCCATATTCACTAGATTTGATGCTTATCGTTCTTTGCCCCTTATTCGTTATTGCCAGGCAAAGTCCAATGAATTTGATATTCTTATTTCTTCGTATAATGTTTTAGATTTAAAAAAGAGAGGAATTCAATTCATTGCTGACTTTTCTTTTTCTGATCGACTAAGAAGAAAGTTCAATCCTCAACATGGCTGGTTCAATAAATTAAAATATGAATTTTCTCCTTTAAGGGCAATTTATTTAAAAATCGCTCAGTGGATTTCCCGGACGAGTTCTTCCGGGTGGAAACGCAATCTAACTGTAGCCAATTCAAAATGGACTCAGCTAATCTTAAAAGCTGAATTTAATATTAATTCAGAAGTAATTTATCCGCCGGTTAAATCCCCAGATAATAAAGTATCTTGGGAGGATCGAGAGGAAGGTTTTGTTATTCTTGGCCGAATTTCTCCCGAAAAAAAAATCGAACAAGCAATTGAAATTGTTCGCCGAGTTAGGGATTATCTTAGTCATAAAAACTTACATTTACACATTTTAGGTGGGAGTGGACCAAAGAGTGGCTATTACGAAAAACTAAGGACTCTAACTAAAAATGCCCAAGATTGGATTTTCTGGGAAGGGCCGGTTTTTGGGCCAAATAAATATGCAATTCTTCAAAAGCATAAATATGGTCTTAATTGCCGTCCTTTTGAACCTTTTGGCATTGCTGTAGCCGAAATGGTAAAAAGTGGTTGTTTAGTCTGGGTTCCCAAGAGGGGAGGGCAAGAAGAAATAGTTTCGCATCCAGATTTAATTTATAATAACCTAGAGGAGGCGGTTCAAAAGACTATTGAAGTAGTCGAGAATGAGAGGAGAGAATTATTACTACGCCAACATTTGGCAGAACAAGCATTAAAATTTTCAACCGAAGCTTTCACGAAAAAAGTTAGAAATCTTATTTCCCAGTTTGAGTAAATGGACAAAATTGCCTTGATAATTGCGACCAAAGATCGGCCGGCTGAATTGAAACGGCTGTTATCTTCCCTTAATGCTCAAACAGAGTTCATCGAGCAGGTGATTATTGTTGATAGTAGTAGTTTCCAAAAAAGAAAGCCTTTTCCTCGAAGGAAAGAAAAGATTTTAAGGATTGACTACTTTTCTTTTGATATTCCTTCCACTTCCCAGCAAAGAAATTTTGGCATGACTAGAGTTGCACCCGATGTTTCTTGGGTGGGGTTTTTAGATGATGATGTTGTTTTTGACCCGAAAGCAATTGAAGAAATGAAAAAGGCCCTTCGAAAATTAAAAGACGATGACAAAATTGGTGGCTTAGGATTTAATCAGATTAACCATCCTCCTCTTGAATTTCAAAGGTTCAAGGAATTTCCCCTGGTTGAGAAAACAGGACTTTACCATCGTCAAAAAGGTGTGGTTTTGCCCACTGGATTTCAAACTCTAATTGGCACTGTTACTCAAGATGTTGAAGTTGAATGGTTACCTTCGGGTGCAGTTCTCTGGAAAAAAGACATCCTGGCTAATCACTTTTTTGATGATTGGTTTTCGGGCTACGGTTACTTAGAGGATTTAGATTTTAGTTACGCCTTAGGTAAAAAGTATAAATTGATGGTTATTGCCGCCGCCAAATATTATCATTTTCCTGCCCCATCGGGACGGGGAAGTCCCCTGGTTTTTGGGCAACGCGAAGTTCTAAATAGAATTTATTTTGTCCATAAGCATCAAGAGTTATCTCTTTTCCGGTGTTATTTGGCTCTCTTGGTGCGCTTCAAGATGAGCCTTTTCCTGGGCATAAAAAGAAGGAATTTCCAATTTTGGCTGAGAGCCCTGGGAAACCTTTGGGGATTTGTCGAGTCCTTTCCAATCGCTTTGCTGAGGCATGAAAAAAAATGCGAGTACTAATATCGGCCTACGCTTTTAATCCTTCTTCTTCGGCTCACCTTCATCCTGGAGAAGATTTGTTTGGCTGGAAAATGGTGGAACAAATTAGCCGGCGCCACCAGATTTGGGTTATTACCGAAGCTTATAATCAAGATTCAGTGCTTGAAGCCCTCTCTTCCCTCAACCGGCAGAATATTTCAATTATTTTTGTTCAATTGCCACTGAATTTGAGAAAAATTTTTTACAAAGTTGGTATTGGCCAAAGGATTTATTATTATATATGGCAATTTCTGGCCTGGCGGAAAGCAAGTCGACTTCACCGAAAACATCATTTTGATTTAGCCCATCATTTAACCTTTGGCAACTACTGGATTCCGAGTTTTATCGGCGCTTTTCTTCCTGTCCCCTTTTTATGGGGGCCAGTTGGTGGAGGGCAAAAAACGCCACCACCTTTAATGAGAGAGTTTAGTTTAGTGGGTAAAATTTCAGAATATTCCCGGCTGGCTGCCCAGTGGATAAGCCGGCAACAATTTATTTGGCATCGATGCCTGCGCCGGGCTAGCCTCATTCTTGTGTGTAATCGAGAAACCAAACAAAAAATTCCTTTAAAGTATCAGGCTAAAGTCAGGTATTTCCCTGTCAATGGAATTGACTCTCAACTTGTTAACCAGGAGCTGCCAAAAAAGAAAGATAGACCAACTTTTGTGATCATGATGGCGGGGCGTTTGCATCGATTAAAAGGTTTTTCTCTTGGTCTACGGGCATTCTCGGATTTTGTCCAAACTCACCCGCAATCGAAACTAATTGTTGTGGGCAAAGGCC
>DQWD01000359.1 GCA_011042725.1 Candidatus Aminicenantota bacterium
GAGAGAATTCTTGGTGTAGGCTTTATAAATAGCCCGGGCCAGAGCTCGGGGAGAACGACAAATTTCCACTGCTTTGGCATCAGCCTGAAGTTCTTTTTCGCGGCTGATGAGAGTGCTTAGTAAGGCCATAATGATGGAGGTTAGGGTGAAAGCCAGGAAAAAAAGAGGTTGCCCGCTCTGAATTTCAGTTTGACGGTGAATTTCTCCCCAGGAAGGAAGTTGCGATGAAGGCTGAGGTTCGCTTAACTCTCGCAGGCGTTCAAAGATATCGGCCAATGAGCAAACTAAAGTCAGGGTAAATGAATCTCCATTAGCCAGATGAGCCAGTTCATGAGCCAGCACAGCTTGAAGTTCATCCCGTGTAAAATCGGCTAAGAGTCCTTCACTGACCATGATTGCGGGGGAATTATCAGCTTCCACCAAAGCGAGAGAGTTAATAGCTGAGGTAGGGATAATATAGGCTTTGACCCGGGGAAGGCCGGCAGCGATAGCCATTTCTTCGAGAGTATTAACTAGGCGTTTGTGGTAGAGGTCTTGGGGATCAGGAGGATATGCTTCCAGGCGACGAATGATGTAAGCAGGCCCTAAGCGGCGAGCTTCGAGAAAGTGGAAAAAACCAACTAAGATAGCTAAAAGTGAAGCCACTAGCAATAATTTGCTCATTGAGGAGCTGGAAAAAGGGATAAAGGAGGCGAAAAAAAGACCGAAAATCCCAAGGATCAGAACACCAACGAGAAAGAAGCAAAACAAGTAGAAGAGAACAATGAGAATGAAAAGAGCTATACTTTTTAATCTTTGTTGACGAGCCAGCTCGTAGAAATCAACTGGAGGTTGACTTCGGAAGGGGCTTGCTTTTGAGCTCTTCAAATTTTTCTCCTTACCTTAGGCAATCAGGAGACTAAATTATTAATCCATTTATTTTTAGTTCTAAGTTATCAGCCGACTTTGTTCTCTTTTTGCTGATTCTTTCTCTCTAGCCATCTGTCCTTGTAATTTCTATCCAAAATATCAAGAAGGATTTAAAGACAAAACTAATTTCTGTTTTTTGAGGCGATTAGTAAATTTTGCGGGCCAATAAATAATAAAATCATTGGTGGTTATTCTTCGACGTGGTGGCTTCCTTTTCAGTAAGGGGCTGGAGGCCAAGATGCTGACAGAAAAAGAAAAGGTAGCGGCGTAACCGATCCAATTGATGACGAGGTTCTCTTAAGCCATGTCCTTCCCGGGGGTAACGAACAAAAGTCACTTCTTTGCCTAAATCTTTGAGAGCCTGATAAAATTCAATGGCCTGAGTGGGAGGGACTCGCTTGTCTTCGGCTCCATGAAGGATGAGGAGGGGAGCTTTGACTTGTTTTACATAATGAAGAGGGGAGTGACGAAAATATTTTTCTTCATTATCCCATGGAGAGCCGAAAAACCAACCCAGATAATGAGGGATATCAGTTGTCGAGTACATGCTAATGAGATTAGGTAAACCAGCGCCTGGTGAGATGGCTTTGAAACGATCGGTTTGAGTGGCTATCCAAAAGCTCATGTAACCACCGTAACTCCAGCCGTAGCAAACCAATTTTTCGGGGTCGGCCCAGCCTTGGGCGAGGCAATAATCAACTCCCGTCATGCAGTCGTCGTAGTCAACAATACCCCATTTATTCCGATTAGCATTAAGGAATTCTTGACCGTAGTTAGAACTTCCCCGAAAATTAGGCTGGAGGACAAAAAAACCGTTACTAGCAAAAAACTGATTGACGGGATTGAAAGAGGCCAATACTGCTCCGCTTGGTCCCCCATGAGGGTTCAAGATTAAGGGATATTTCCGTCCTGGTTGGTGATTAACGGGATAGGTAAGGATCCCCTCAATTTCTTGGCCGTCGGAATTTTTCCAGCGAATTACTTCCACGCGGCCCAACATTTTTTGTTCTTCTCTCAGCCAAGGATTGGCCTCGCTGACTTGTTTGATTTTTTTAAAATTAATATCAGAGGTGTAAATTTCACTAGGCCAAAGGGGAGGGCGGTGAATCCAAACCCAACGCTGCCCATCTTGGGAGAGACGGAGGGAATAGTTTCCGCCGGGAGGGGCATTAAGCTTTTTTACCTGGCCGGATTTGACATCTACTCCAAACACACTAATCGAAGTTTTATCACCGGTGGACCAGAATATCATCTGGCCGTTGGGCGACCAGATGGGAGTTGAAAAATCACGGTCAAAATTTTGGAGAAGGACTCGCGGTTGGCCGCCATTGGCCGGAATCAAGTAAAGCTTATTGTGCCAGGTTGTGGTTCCGGGGTGAGGATTAGCTGCTAGAGCAATCAACTTCCCGTCGGGTGACCATCGGGGGCTAGAATCAGGGCCAGGATTAGAAAAGAGTTTAGTGATTTTTTTCGAGGCCACTTCCACCACATAAATATCACTATTCCATTCTTCGTCGATCTTGGGATTAGGGCGGCGCACGAAGACAATTTGCTGAGACTCTGGTGACCAGCGACCTTCACTGACGGTAAAGTTTCCTTCGGTCAAGCGAGTTTCCTGGCCTGATTCAATATTAAATAGCCAGAGGTGACTCATCCGGAATTTTTCGTCAACTACTTCAGCATCGTCTTTTTCCTTTTGCTTCTTTTTTTCTTCTTCACTTAAGGGATCAGGGGCGATGAACAAAATCTTTCGACCGTCAGGGGCAATCTGGAAATAGGAAATATTTTCTTCATGACTAGTGACTGGCCAGGCTTCTCCACCATCAAGATACATGAAAAAAATTTGGGTTTTAGCTTTGCCTGCCTGGTTAAATGATGAACCCGGAAGGGGACGAGAAGAAAGAAAGGCAAATTTCTTTCCATCTGGAAACCAGGCCGGAGAAGTGCAACTCTCGGCGCCAAAGGTCATCTGGCGCCGCTTCGTACCATCAGCCTTTACTCGCCAGATATGGGTAGTGGCCCGCAAATCTTTGTCTTGCAGATTCCTCACCCGCTTGGTATAGAGAATCCATTGTCCATCAGGGGAAATAACTGGATTGCCGACGGAATTAATCCGTAGAGTATCCCAGGCGGAGAAAAAACGAGAGATGGGAATTTTCTCTTGGGCGGGGGCAGAAGAAGTGGTTTGAATAGTTTTTAGTTTGACCGAGCTAGCGGAAGCGGCCCAAGTGGTAAGAGGCAAGAAAAACAATCCTGAGAAAATAAACAGGTAAAAAAGGATAAAAATTTTGGTCAGATAAAAGCGAAAGTAATTATGCTACTTTAATTGATTTTTTACCGAGACTGAATGGTTGGTGCTATTTCCCATTTCTCGCCTCCTTTTTCTTGATTAGTCTAAATTTAAATTGATGGGAAATGTATTTTAAGAATTTTATTCTGTCTTCTTTATA
>DQWD01000294.1 GCA_011042725.1 Candidatus Aminicenantota bacterium
CCCCAGGCGTAATATCTAGCTTGCGGATGGGTTTGGATTTTCCCTTGGGGTAGAGGAACTTGGGGCACCAAATTAGCCTTAACCGAAAATGGGCGTTTAATCTCCACCACCTCAACTCCCATCAGAAGAGGAAGCGTGTGGGCCACAACATCATAAGGACTCTTTAGTGGTCCCCCTGGATACTCTCGAATTTCAGGATACTTCTGACGTTCAAGAAGAGCTTTAGCATACCCTCCGTAAGGCTGGGCCAAATAAATTAAATAGGAGCCAGCCGGAAATAGGGCCCCATCCGCTTCAAAAGATTCTTGGGCTTGGTGAACTTCAACCAAGCCGATTTGAAGAGTCTGGATCATTCGAGCCATAGCGACTTGATCTTCTTGCTCAGCAGGGATAACAAAAGCAAAGGGGCTCTCTTTTCTTTTAACCGCTTTCAGGTGGATTAAGTAGAAATTACGAAGCCAATGTTCGCGGATTAAAGCAGCATTTTTGAGGGCGGCCCAGGCGGCCGCAAAATCATAATCAACGATATAGCGCAGAGTCCACCGTCCCCCTTTCCAGGGCAAGGGCATCTTCACGGAAGGTTCTCTGACTTCGGGCTCTAGCTCATCAAAGGGAATGTTTACTGGAGTAGCCACCTTGGCGCTGGCGGCTTCCGTTAAAATTCGTATAGCCCCATGATAATGATGATAGGCTCGGGCCGGTGTCCAAGCGTCAAAACGATGACTATGCATGACGCCCGCTTTTCCTTGGGCGGTAAGCTCAGTGGCAATAAAAGTACCCATCATTGCTACTTCTTGGCGAATAATGGGGTCAACATTGGGTTCATAGGGATCAACATAAGGGGGGACAAAAAGACGCGCCCCATTCTGGCCCATTTGATGCATATCAACAACTATTTGAGGATGCCAAACATTATGAATTTTTTGCACCGTTAGCCGGGACTCTTGCTGAGTAAACATGTACCAGTCACGATTGTTGTCATGCCCCACGTAGGGGTGATAAAGCCAAGGAAGTGGGCAACCTTCATATTTCGTGCCCACATATTGGCGGTACCAGTCAACAACCATTTGAATACCATCAGGATTATGCATGGGAACTAAAAGCAAAATGACATTGGCCAGAATGGCCTTGGTTTCAGGGTCATTTTGACAAGCAAGTTTATAGGCAAGCTCCAGCGACATCTGTGATGCACCAATTTCGGTAGCATGAATAGAACAATTAATCATCACCACGGCTTTCCCCTTCTTGATGATTTTCTGAGCTTCTTCTTCTGCTGTTTGCCGCGGATCAGCCAATTTTTGTTGCCAACTCTGGTAGAGGTCTAGATTCTTATGATTTTCTTCGGAGGTGATAATCGCCACTATAAAAGGATTATCCATGGTGGTTCGGCCAACTTCTTTAACCACAACCCGCTTGCTGGTCTTATCCAGGAGTTTGAAATAGTCAATAATCTGATGCATGTCAGCTAATTTTCGGTCAGCTCCAATTTTAAAACCCAAAAAGTCCTCGGGCCGAGGCACCTTGGCTTGCACCACCGGAACAAGGATAATTAGAAAAAATAAGGAAGCAACTAGCCCCCACTCTATAAAACTAGAGTTGCTTTTTTTTGCCATATAATCCTCCTCTTTATGGCTTAGTAAAAATATAGTCATGTATACAATACTTTAGCCTCCTGATTCAATAGCAAATATGGGAGGGCAAGTTCCTTTTTTTTAGGGGCTAAAGAGAAAAGAGGCTTACTTTATTTTACACTGAGGGTAGGAAAATGTAGATTTTGAAGGGAAATCATGAAGGGATTAAATTTCTCCTCCTCAGCACCGAAAGTATTAAAGAGTAGGGATGTTCGTGGGATAGAAGTGGCGATAAAAACTTTTTTATGGCTCAGCTGAAACCATAGGAAAAGTTTTTAACATGTCTCCCCTCTTTTTGATCCATGCTGCAATGGCTAGAAAAAGTGCATCTCTTTTATCAAATAACACAAGTTGTTCTCCAGACATTTATTTTTATCCCGGTCCATCTCAGCACCTCTGGGCTCTGAGGTCGAACTACTCAACCAGCCTACTAGACCCCAGCAAGGGCTTCAGCTAACCGCCAAGGAGAAGAGGAAAATTGAAGAAATGCGGAGGTATTTTCTGCCCATTTAATCCTCGACGCTATCTTAAATTACTAGGGAGTTATTATTGGACAGTTAATTAAAATCCTATTTGCAGTTGCGTCAAAAAGACATTATTGTCCACCTTAATTTCCTTTTCTTGATGAATTTCATAATTTATCTGGAGCTTGCTTTTTTTCCCTAAAAACCAAGTTAGCCCAAAAGTTGTTACTTTAAAATCATCTATTGGAGAGGATTTATCTGGATCCACTTTGTCGAGGCGAAAAATAAACAGGGCTTTATCAGAAACAAGTTCGTACCCACCCAAAATATAGGCTCCCTCGGCCTTTTTTTCTCCCGTCGATCCCCATATCCATTCCCCTCTAACAAAAAATCTTCCTGTTCTCAACTGGGCTTCGAGATCATTTCGCCTTTTCTTTTCCTGGAAAACTTCTTCAGAAGACCCGATGGTCCCCCGGTAAAATGAATAACCGAGAGCTAAACTAGAAGTTGGCTCAAACACAAAGCGGCCCGCTATATCCTTTTGATCATTATCATCTTTGCAGTTAATACCAGCCCCATTAAAAAGGCCAAGAGAATACTTCACTTTCAACCATTCACCCGAGACCGAAATCCCTATATCTCGTCCTTTAGCTTTATTATCTTGTCCGGGACATAGCAGTTCTACCGTCCGGGAACGATTAATCGTATCCAACCTACTACTGGAAGTAAGATTTTCCAAACTGAAAGGCACTTTAAATTGGCCGACATGGACCACCGCCAAAGAAGAAAGGGCTAAACTAAGGTCCAGGTCGATTAAAGAAGGAGCACGGGTTGGATCTATTTGAATTTTAAGTTGGAGTCCGTTGCTAGTCTTAGCTTTGAGGCTAAGACGGGCTCGTCGCCAACGGAAAGTGTCTGTTCTCTCTTGGAAACTGTCATACTGGACTTGACCATAACCGCTCCATTGAAGACTAGTTTTCGCTCCTGGAGGAGTCTCAGCGGGCAAAAAGATGGGAGAAAACAACAAGATTGCCCCACTAACTATTGTGCCGATTAAGAATGCTTTTTTGGAAGCTATTTTCATTCTACCTTGCCTTCTTTTTGGATGGATGATTTTCTTAAATTTTTTAATAGTGTTCCATTTTAAATTATCTCTTCCCTATTATCAATGTTTTGCCTTTGGAGAAAATTGGTGACAATTCACATATTTACCATATTTTTTCCATTTTTCTGTCACAAAATAAGG
>DQWD01000194.1 GCA_011042725.1 Candidatus Aminicenantota bacterium
GGTGGCCCGGCGGCTTAACTTCCTACTTGATCCAAGAGCACGGCGAAGATAAAACCGATGAGAATGATGAGTAAGAGAAACAAAAATCGCTTATCTTTGACTAATCTTTCTGGTTCTTCCATCACTTCTTTTTCTTGGAGAGTCTTTCTAAAAATCACCCCAATAAAAATCAGTAGGATTACTCCCAAGGCTAGAAATGATTCCAATTGGTATTGAAGAGCAAAGATGATATAGAAAAGGTAAAATAGCCCCACGCTGCTGATCATTCCCGCTAAAAGATTGGTCTTTGTATATTTCTTTAGAGAGGCCCGGTAAAGGCTGGCTTTGTCTTTTAGAAACCGAAACTCAGAGAGTCTTTTGGCGATCATTAGAAAGTTGCCAAAAGCCCACCAAGCCATAAGCAGAGTTAGAGGGGGCCATTTGCTGCTAGGGGCAAAGGCGTACCAACCGATTAAAAAACGGATGGGATTGTTGGCGGATTCGGAGACCGAGTCCAAAAAGGGAACGTCTTTAGTACGGATGGGCCTAATATTGTAGATAAAGCCGGCTAGAAGGAGAAGAAGCAAAGACAGGAAAAAAGCCCAAGAAAAAAGATAGTAGGCCGTCAGCAAACAACCCACGGTCAAAATGACATGAAGAAATAAGAAAAGAAGGGGGTGAACTTCACCCTTTACATAAGGACGGTGGCGCTTGGTAGGGTGGTAGATATCAAAGGGGGCATCAACAATTTCGTTAACGATATAGTTGGCTGTTGAAATTCCCCAGGTTAGAGCAAAAGCTAGGAGAGATATTTTGATAAAGTGACTGAATGAGGTGAGCTCCAAGGCATTGGGGAAGAGAAAAAAGTAGGCAATGGTTCCGGCAAAGATAGCCAGGCTGCGCGGCCAACGCTCTAGTCTTATGCCCCGGATGTAGGGTTTTATTTTCATTTTTTTATTCTTTTTTCTGGGCATAAATTAAAAATGAATCACCAAGAGCTAATTTTACCCGAACTTTTTTAGTAAGCAAAGCCACTTTTGGCTGATTCCAGATTGGACGTAAAAATCGAAACCGGGAGATAAGATAGAAAAGACTGAAAGTCCATGAGTAACTGGAGGATTTTTTGGTTTGGAAACCAGCTTCCGCCAAGAGTTTTTGCAGGCTGGAGGCGGTGAAAAAAGCTAAATGGGCGGGGCGGAAATGCCACCATTTTGCACCCGCCACTCGAGCAGCTAAGCTTTTGATGTTGGGAGTAACGATAACTAGTACTCCTAGAGGCTCAAGAAGATGGGCCGCTTTTCTCACTGCTTCCAGAGGGTGAGGAATGTGTTCAATAAAATCAATCATGGTTACTACCTGGAAATAATTAGCTGGTAGTTTGGCTTCTTCAAAAGAGGCGGGAATTAGGTCAAGATTATATTTTTTCGCCGCCACCCCGACCGCCCAAACACTAGGTTCAATACCACTTACTTCCCAACCTTTCTCCCGGGCCAAGGCGAGGAATATCCCGGTGGCAGCACCAATATCAAGTAATTTTCCTTTCTGAGGAAAATATCTATCCAGTTGATTTAAAATGGGTTTAAAATTTTGCGCTCTCCCCACTGCTTCTTCTTCGTAGGCTGGATCATTAATTTGTCGGTACAATTGCGCCACGGTGGAAGGGGAAGGGCAGGGGTTAGCAAAAATATGACCACAATCTTGACACAGGAATAAACTCCAGAGGCGACCGTAGCTGCTGTCGGTAATCTTGACGGCCTCGGGACCTAAATTATGGGGGGGGAAATTACCTTTTTTGAATAAGACGATATTTCTCCTTGAGCATACGGGGCAATTTTCAAAGTTTAGCCATTCAACCAATTAAAATTCCTGTGTTAACGATTTAAGAACTGTTTAAACCAAAAGTCAACAAAATGCCGATTGGAATGCTCTCTTTTTTTGGCCCGGAAACCATGTCTTTGATCAGGGTAAACCATAAACTCAAATTTTTTCCCTAGGTCCATCAGGCGGCTGATGAGTTGGATAGTATTTTGCATGTGGACATTATCATCCATATCTCCATGAGCCATAAACAGAATTCCCTTCAGTTTGGCCGCATGGGTCAAGGCTGAACTTTGCTGGTAACCTTCGGGGTTTTCTTGGGGATGATCCATATAACGTTCGGTGTAAACCGTGTCATAAAGACGCCAATCGGTCACCGAGGAGCGAGCATAACCGTGGGTAAAGAAATCAGCTCCGTAGGTTAGAGCCAAGCAGGTAGTGTAACCTCCATAGCTGCCCCCAGTAATCCCAATCTTCGTGGGGTCAACGAAGGGCTTTTGGCGGAGCCATTTGACGGCTTCGATGAGGTCGTGCATTTCCCAATGACCAAGGCGGCGGTGCATCAAAGACATCCCTTTTTTACCAAAATGGCCTGAACCACGATGGTCAACGCTAAAAATAATTATCCCCTCTTGAGCCAGATACAGCGAAGAAAGTGAAGGATAGGAATTGCTCACCGTGGACGATCCGGGTCCGCTATAAATCATGAATAAGACTGGGTATTTTTTGCTTTGGTCAAAATTGGGCGGGAGAATCCAGTAGGCCGGAAGTTTCCAACCATCGGAAGTAGTAATTGTTAAAAGTTGTTTTTGGGGGAGATTGTATTCAGCCAGAAGAGGGGTGGTGGCATCACCAAGTTTTTTAACCAGGCGACCATCGCCGCGGTGAAGATTAACTTGGGTTGGGGTGGTGAGATTGGAAAAGTAATCAAGGAAGTATTTTCCTTGAGGGGCAACCAATACGCGGTGAGTACCTGGTTTTTGAGTTAAGCGTTTAAGTCCCCTTCCATCAAAATTAATCACCAAAAGATGAGATTCAGTAGTGGGTTCTTGACGGGCGACAAAATATAAATTTTTATGCAATTCGTCAACAAGAGCAATTTGGGTTACTGTCCATTCTCCTTGAGTTAAGCGGCGGACGAGTTTTCCTTCGAGGTTATATAGATAAAGATGGGCCCAGCCATCTTGATCGCTTCTTACCAGGAATAGGGGCTGGTCTTGGCAAAAATATAAGTCTTCAAGAAACTCTACCCAAGAGGGTTGTTTTTCTTCATATATTTTTTTTATTTGGCCGTTAGCTAAATTCATCAGATAGATAATAAGGTGATCTTGTTGGCGGTTCATCCACTGAAAAGTTAGGCCTTGACCATTTGGCAGCCAAAAGGGCCAGGCAATGTAATGGTCTGCTTTTTCAGGGATATTGGCCCAGGTGATGGAGCCTCCCTGGCGGGAAACAACGCCGAGTCGAACATAAGGGTTGGGATCGCCAGCTTTGGGATAGCGCTCTATTTCCAATTCCCCGTGAGGGCCTCCGGAACGGAAA
>DQWD01000263.1 GCA_011042725.1 Candidatus Aminicenantota bacterium
AACTTTAACTCCAAACCTGCTCCCCCGGTAAAACCCCATCCATCTTCTGCTTTTTGGGAGACACTTATTTCCGGGATAGTGAGCAATTCTTCCATCAGGAAAAGGCTAAACACATAACCACCTCCCATAAAAGATATGGAGAGATGTTTCGGTAAGGTAAAAAACGGTGTTGAACCCTAGCCCAGAAAGGAGTCAAAACTATAATTCCTTTCTGCAAACCGCGAGCACGGGATTCAACCTGGTAACGTCCGTAAGAAAAATCAAAGATTAAACACCACCCTCAGCTTAAATTTAAATCTATTCCTAAACTTGAATTTAAGCTTTTATCAAGCACGTCCTGGTGAGGCCAGGCATATCCCAAGCTGGCATGAACACCAAGACGCATCACCTGGGCTTGAAGCAACCCCCAAGAAAACAATAAACTTAGAAAAAGAATTAACAGTTTTGAAGCTTTCACTTTTTTCCTCATGTCTCCATTTTAGTCTAAAAAACATTTAATTGCTCTTATTAGTATTTAAAGAGTTTGCGATGGCTACCTCCTAATATCAAAATTGCGAACAAAATTGGACACTGGCTGGCTCCTTCCCAAATTCAAATTACGAACAAAATTGGACACTAGCGATTTTTTTATGTCTCCCTTTATCCCGTAATTTGAAACTAATAAAAATAAAGAGTCATTTAGGAAGATACGCCGAGTGGATTACTCTAGGCGGGGTGGAAATTTAGCAAACAGCAAAGGAAAAGGCCAGATCGAGAAAGAGAGTTTAGCTAGAAAAAACAGGTAAATATGTATTGCGTCCCCAGTTTTTACAGCCAGACAGTTTTTCTTCCTTCATATCGCTTCTTGGTCGGGAAGCCTTAACGCAGCGAATGTCTGGCTAATGATCTCATCTTTCCTTATCCAATGATTTTTTTTGCTCTTTTTTGGGCTAAATTACCATTCTCTTTATATAGCCAAATTAGAGGGTCTCTCTCTTCGCAAATTTACTTATTCAACTAAAATCCTCCACTGGCAGCCAACGGCTGGACATCTCCTCGCCCTGGCTTGTACCTGTGTCTAGAGGGCCGAAAGGGTTTTAAACCCCTTCTATTGCCTCGGTTATCTTTATCTTTTTCGGCATCAAGAAAGCTCTTATTAAAATCACGAAACAGTTCAAAAGCTCGCTCTGCTTCAGGATTTCCCTTGTGGAAACCCTTGAAAAAATCCAGTCCTTCATCAAATCCACGGCCCTTAACGTAATCGCCAACTCCTTCCAATCCCCTTTCATTGTAACTATCGATTACACCTTTGACATCACTGGCCCGGTCAGACCAACTTTCAATTCGGCCTTTATTCCGGTTCCACCAATCCTTGGCTTTTCCCCATTGGCCACTCCTTCGCTGGGGGACGAATGGCGAAAGAGGAAAAGTTTCGCCCGGAGGCAACATCCAAGACAAAATCCCTATGCCCAGGTCATTTCTTAAAATAAATCCTTTCGTCCCTGGAAAAACTCTTGGTGTTGCTCCTACATTTCCTATTCCAATTTTCAAATTTCCCACACTTAGCCCGATGAGGCTTAAAAGTGAATCCTCATCATTTCTCCCTTGCGGGAAAATCCGAATGCTTTTAATTGCGGAGGCAGTTGCTCTGGGAGAAGAAACTCCAGATGCCAAGACCCACTCCCGGGGATTGACGATTACCAACTTCAACCGATAAAAATATCCTGTAGATTTAACCTTAACCAGGAGGCCATTTTCCAATTGGAAACTGTCATATTTAGGGAGAATAAGTTTTAGTTTTGAGCGACGTTCATTAATTTCAGCCGCCACAGATTCGACATCTCTGATAATCTCTACCCGAGAGCGGATTTCTTCTTTTAAACGCCCGAGTATTTTTTGGCCAAGTTTTTTCCCATATCGTTTTCTTGCGTCGGGCACCACTGTTGTGAGAAGTTGCTGTTGATCTTTAGGCAAGTCATCGTAAGCAACACCCAGTTCCATGTTCCAGATTAAACCCTGAGTTGGCAGGTCCTCATCAGGATGGCGAGAGGCGTACTCCAAAAGCGGTACTAACCACTCTGCTTCTTTCCCAGAAATGCTCTCGATAGAATAGAATTCTTCTTCTGAAGGACCAGCTTTACCTGAATCCAGACAATAGGAATTTAAGGTCAACTCAATCTCCTCGCCGGGCAAAAGGCTGATTTCTCCATCAAGACAAAGTCCGAGTAAACACCATTCTAAAATTTCGGTTTGTTTAAAAGTATCAAGGACAAATTGGCATTTCTCTTGGATATCCTCCAGTTCAATGGGAGCTTCCCCCGATAATATAGACCTAAAGCTGTCAACTATTTCATTGAGCCGGGCATAAGTTTGCTGGCCCTCTTCTTCGGTTGGAAAATGGACGATATAATCGGCTGCCTCTTCAATTTTACCTTTATATACGACAATTTTTTCTTTAGAACTATCGGAGGCGCAAAAGGGGGTAATTGACGAAAGATAAGTGGGCACATTTAAAGCTGGGCGATGGGGAGTGCGAGCTGCTGAAGACTGGAGGGAGACTTCAAATGTAGTGCGGTAGGAAGTGGGGTGGGTATTTCCAGGCATCGCGTTTAATTTTGACGGGCGGAGAGAGGAGGTAAAAGATGGACTTGGAGTACTTCCCAAATATAAAGTAATCCCCAGAAAAATCATTATCCCCCACCCAATCAGAAATGGACAAAACCAGGCTTTTTTCATGCCTTCCTCTCCATATTTAATTTATTTATTATTTGGTTTTGTCCCCAAGTGACGGGAAACAAAATCCAACGAAAGGCAAAGGCGAATGTCGAAGCCACATTGAAGATTTAACCTGCCGGAACCGTCCTTGGAGGGAACCCGGCCGCCCCGGGCGCCGAGCGCCTATTGAGCCCGGCTCGTTTAAAATTTTGAAACTCATCTTAACAGTGAATAAAGTCCAAAGGTTCAAATTTATCGGGCACATTTTCGCCGGCGCCGAGAAGGGCGGTGAAGGAATGGCCTTAAAAATCTCGACCGAAGCGGAGACATTTTCCTTCGCCTTAACGTAGTAACTCATTCCCGTCACTTGGGGACAAAAGCTATTATTTAATTGGCCATATCCCCTGAATTAGAATATCAGGATTGTCTACAAATTTTAAGAGAAAAAAATGGACTATTTTTCCAGGGAAACTCACTTATTATCTAATTTAAGGAAAGAGTTATTAATCTGCTTTAAAATCCTTGACAGCTTATCATATATCTATTTCTTGGCGATGACCGAGGCGGATGATAATTATTAAAAGCTCCTTTTCTCTTTTTTTAAAAATCACCCGATAACTGACGATC
>DQWD01000307.1 GCA_011042725.1 Candidatus Aminicenantota bacterium
GCAACTCACCTCAAAGCTGAAAATTATTTCTCCCCGACTAGCTCAAATGGAAGAAATTCTCTGGATCCATGAGAAGAATTATTATCACTTACTGGAAAGCACCCAAGCTAGAGAACGCGTTATCCTTGATCCTGATACCAGCACCAATCCCAGCTCTTTCCAAACAGCCCGCTTGGCGGTCGGTGGTGTCTTGGAAGCTGCTCGGGCCATCATGGAAGAAGAAATAACTAACGCTTTTGCCCTTATCCGCCCTCCCGGTCATCACGCGGAAAAAGCGAGAGCCATGGGCTTTTGCCTTTTTAATAACGTGGCTATCGCCGCTGAATATCTGAGGCGCTCCTATTCAGTTGACAGAATCGTAATTTTCGATTGGGATGTCCACCATGGTAACGGCACTCAAAATGCCTTCTATAACCGCGATGATGTCCTCTATTTTTCTCTTCATCAATATCCTCACTACCCAGGAACCGGACACTGGTCAGAAATTGGCCAAGGCCCAGGCCAAGGCCTCACCATTAACTGCCCTCTTCAAGGTGGAAAAGGGGATGCCGACTATCTTTATGCGTTGGAGAGACTTCTCTCCCCGATTATTGATACCTATCAGCCTCAATTTTTTCTAGTTTCAGCCGGATTTGATCCTCACCAAGCTGATCCCTTAAGCAGCATGCTCCTGACTGCTCCTGGTTTTGCTGCCTTAACTGAGTGGGCAATGACCAAGGCTCTGGCCACGGCCCAAGGTCGACTCCTCCTAGTTTTAGAAGGCGGCTATGCCCTGGAAGCTCTGGCCGAGAGCGTTAAACAGGTCCTCTATCAACTTGCCCGCTTCCAATCTCGACCTCAATTAGACCCTAACCTTAACCCCCAAACAGAAGAAGAGATTTCCCAAGTGGTGAAGTCTCTCAAACCATTCTGGCCATTAAGCTCATAACCAGCTTAATTAAAACTCCCTTATCTTATTGAAAGCAACCAAAAATTAGCCGGCCAATAAATATATAATTAGTAGGCCAAGAAGACTAAAAAATTGTTAATCCAGATTGCCAATAAGACTCCTAATCTCAGAAAAACAATCCTAGATTCAAGATTAGGCCATCCCCAAAAACCTCTTCTCCTAGATTGACTAAACAGCAAACAACAAATAAAAGGCATCAAATTAAAAGGCCAAAAATAAGGACATTTGGTTAGATTTATCTTTGCTCCTTGGAGCCAAGATAAGTTGAAAGAGAAAAAAACAACCGCCAGGCCCTTTTTCCCAAATATTTAGCCAGCAAGAAATACCATGGTTGATTTACCTCCGTGGCCCGCGCCATTGACCACCTTCTGTCTAACTGGGAGTGCGCCTGTCCCCTGAAAAGGACAAAAGGGAACAATACTCTTTCTATTTTTCCCCTAACCAACTTGGCACTGAATTTGCATATTAATTTAGTGGACAGAAAAAAAATGAAAAGGTGAGTAAAATGAAAAAAATAATCGGCGTAAGCTTTATCTTAGCTTTAATTTTTTTGCCTCTCCAAGCTGAAGAACGAGGTTACCTGAACGAATCTTTCGCCCGATTAAGTTTTTTAACCGGAGCAACATTTGTCCAACGGGCTTCGGAAGTAGGTTTTGAAGAAGGAGTTGTTAACACCCCTCTCATCGCCGGCGATCGGCTAGCCACCACTGATGGACGGGCCGAAGTTTATCTTAGTCGCTCCAATTATCTTCGCTTAAACGAATACAGCAAAGTAGATTTGCTCCATCTGCCTCTTCCCGGTGAAGGAGGAATTCACTTTAGTGTTTGGACGGGTAGTGTGTATCTCAGTATCGGACATGTAAGCGAAGAGAATGAAATTGTGGTAGAGACACCGGATGTAAATATCTTTATCCTCCAGGAAGGCCTCTACCGCCTTGATGTTCGGGAAGAAGAAGAAACTGAGATATTCGTGTTTAACGGGGTAGTGGAAGTGGCCGGGGATAATCAATCCATCCTTCTTAAGGATGGGCAAAGAATTGAGGCCCAAGGCGGACAGTTTATCACTTCTCCTAGCTCTTTTGTGTCTGTAGCCGAGGACAGTTTCGATCGCTGGAATGAAGAACGAGAACAACTAGTTCGCCGCCGCCTAGCCCGAAGATATTTACCAGCTGAGCTTAATGACTTCGAGTATGAACTGGATTGTCACGGGCGGTGGAATTATGTTTCTCCTTATGGCTATGTTTGGATTCCGGTAGGAGTCGACCCGTATTGGCGTCCCTACTATAACGGACGATGGGTTTGGCTCCCTTTGGGAGGATGGACTTGGATCCCCTATGAAAGTTGGGGATGGGTCACTTTTCATTTTGGGCGATGGCATTGGGATGTTTCGTGGGGATGGTACTGGATTCCCACAACTGTCTGGGGGCCTGCCTGGGTGAGCTGGTACTGGGGCTATGATTACGTTGGCTGGGCTCCCTTAAGCTACTACAACCGCCCGGTAGTGATTATCAACAACGTTTTCTATGACCGTTATAATTACTATGATTACCCTGTACGTTCCCGGGCACTGACCATTGTCCGCAAGAATCAACTGCAGGCTCGCAACATCTCCCGAGTAACTGTCTCGGCCAGCTCGTTAGGCAAAATCAGCAAAATAAGACTGACCAATCAAGCCCCAAATGTAAAACCAGTCACTAGAAACGTTAGTCTACAACGCCTGCAAGGAAAACAAGTTATCCTGAAAAAAAGTTCTGTCAGCTCTTATAAAACCACTTCTCCACGAACTAGAATTCAGTCCTCTCGTTTAACCAAATCAACTAGTCCATCTCAAGGATTAAGGACAATAAGAAAATCTGGTCAAGTTACGACCCGAATCAGCAAATCTGCTGTTACTTCGAAAAAATCAGTTTCAACGACTTCTTCATCGACTTTGAGCAGGGGATCTCTCGGCCAAATAAGAAAATCCTCAACACGCCAAACAACTCCTCCTTCCACCACCAAAACCAATCGAATCAGACGCTATTCACCCTCTTCTTCCTCCCGCCTATCTGGTGGCACCTCATCCTCAACTTTAGGCACCATCAGATCTCTTA
Source organism: Candidatus Aminicenantota bacterium (assembly GCA_011042725.1). Classification (GTDB taxonomy): domain Bacteria; phylum Acidobacteriota; class Aminicenantia; order Aminicenantales; family Aminicenantaceae; genus JdFR-80. The sequence continues at coordinate 3,043 of DQWD01000307.1, forward strand.
CCAAAGAGAAGACACCGTCTTCATCTATTTCTTCTTCCTCACGATATCGTTATCCATCTTCTTCCTCTTCGTTTTCTTACCAACCAAGAAGCTCCTCAAAAAGAAGTTCTACTTCTGTGCTGGGGAAAATTTACAACTCAATAATTAAAAGAGGTTCTTCAGCAATCAGCCGTCATTCGACTTCTTCGAAAACAATAAAAAGCCCAAGCTCAAGTAGTTCCCGCCTAAAATTTTCATCTTCTAGATCATCCTCGCGGATTTCAAGCAAAACCCGCA
>DQWD01000190.1 GCA_011042725.1 Candidatus Aminicenantota bacterium
CTAAAGCTTGAAATTTGTCTAGTGTTTATCTATATTAGTTAAACGAGGCTGGGAAGTCGTCCAATGGTAGGACACATGACTCTGGATCATGGAATCGGGGTTCGAATCCCTGCTTCCCAGCCATTTTTTTCCTCTTGATTTCCATTGGTACCTGCATTAAAATTTCACTAGCTAATAAAGGAGAAGCGAAATCAAGGGGATTACTCTCAACTGGAAAAAACTGCTGAGTGGTTCCTTAGAAATTTTCGTTCTTGCTTTTTCTATTTGGTTTCTATTTCCTCTGCTTTTTTCATCCTCCATCTCAATGGCCAATGCCAAAGTCTACTTTTTCCGAACAGTAATCGGTCTGGTCATACTCATTATTCTCTTTGGAAAATCAGTAACCGATCTTTTCTTTCCCCAAGGACTAGCTCGCCACGTTTCCAGTTTCAAATCTTTTCTAATGATCGTTTATTCTTTTATTCTTGCCAGTGGTATTCTCTACATAGCCGGAAAAATGATCGTTCTCTACTTCCGGAATAGTCAAACTGATTTATCTTTTTAGACAGAAAAAACTTCCTACCCCCCTCTCCAGAAACTCTGTTCTTATTATTTTATATATCCCAGAGCCCTCAACTGCTCTTCAAGGCTTTTGTCGCTATCTTTTTTCTTGGACGAGGTAAAGGTTGTTTTTTGCCGATAATCCTGCTCTAGTATCTTTAATAATCGTCGGGCTATTTCTGGCTTCTCCTCAATTAAGTTTCTTTTTTCGCTAAAATCAACCGCCAAATTATATAATTCCAATGGTGGTGTCACAGGAGGGGGGTAAGAAAAATATTTTAGCTCCTCGGGGCGATAAGGCTCATTGATAATAAGTTTATAGTCTTCCTTAATAAGACTAATCTTCATTGGCAGAGGAGGCAATAAAACCCTCGATCCAAGATCCGATATTATAACTTGCTGGATTCTCTCCCCTCCTCTAATTAGGGGCCATAAACTTTGACCATCTATTTGAAATTGATTACTTTTCCACCCACAAACTTCTAAGATGGTTGGAAAAAGATCAATCATTCTGACCATCTGCTTTATCCTTTTTCCTTGAGGGTAAGAGTTAAAATTTTTGATAATTAAAGGAACCCTCAGCAGTTCATTGTAAACATTGTGGGAATGGCTCCAGCCTCGATGCTCATAGAATTCCTCACCATGGTCAGAAGTAACCGCAATCAAAGTGCGGTCGTAAAGGTTTTGCCTCCGGAGCTCGGCGATCAAGGACTTTATGAGTACATCATCAGTATAGACAATCTCACCATCGTAAAGGTCAATAATATTTTTCCGCTCTTGGGGAATTAAAGGTTTATATCTCAATTCCTTATTCAATCTCATTTGTTTCAAATCAACCTTCTCCCATTTGGCGGTTTCGTCTAGAAATCGACGATTATACGGTGGCGGAGAATGATAGGGACTATGGATCTGGTAAGTGTGGATGAATAAGAAAAAAGGGCGGTCTTTTAATCTCTCAATCCAGTTATTAACATTTTCTGACAAAGACTCAACTGCTCGATAATTATTCACCTCTCCTCTAATCAAATAATGGTCAAAACCCTGGCTAAATCCATAACTGTGATGAAGGTATCCCCCTCCAGTAAGAGCCACCGTGGCATAGCCGGCTCGACTAAAAACTTCTGCTAACGTCTCCAACTGATCACTCATTTTGTCTTCCGGTGAAGTTACTTGATGATTAATTGTTCTCAAGCCGGTTAACATCGATACATGAGAAGGAAGGGTCCAGGGTGATGGAGCGATCGCCTTTTCAAAAAGAAAACCTTCTCTGGCTAAAGCATCTAGATTAGGGCTTGTCTTTCGAGAATAACCGTAACAACTTAAATGATCCGCCCGAAGAGTATCTAAAGACACGAGAACAACATTTTTAGCTTCATAATCAGGTTGATAAACCAGCGGATTAATCCAGCAGGCGACAGCTTCGTCATCCCCTTTAGTTATAAATTCTAATCTTACTTTTTTTGTCTCCTTCGAAATAAATGAAGACAAGTTTATCCGTTTAAAATTAAACACCATCGCTCGGCGAGAACTAAGGATGAGGGTTTTCCTAAAAATAGATTGCTGGTTGTGATCAGTAATTAAATTTACCTCAAATGTTGTTTTTCGGCTGTCAATTTCATTCTCTAAGAGGCGGTTATCGCGACGTATTCCATAAGTGAACTCAAGGTTCGTATTTGGTTTAATCTCGACCGGAAAAACCAGCCGGGTAAAAGGGGGAGCCAAAATAACCCGCATTTCACCTTGTCCAACTGACAATTGTCCTTGTAAAATATGGACATTATCACTTTCCCTTTGTTTCTTTATTGAAAAATTATTCACGATATCCTGCCAATAATCATAATTCCTCATTTGTGGTCTAAATGGGAGTAAAGGACTTTCAATGGTAATTGACTTATCTAAATTATCTATTAATCGAATTATCCCTTCATTTTTTATTTTTCGATCACATGAGCCCAAGATAATAAGAAAAAGGATTATTTCAGCGAACCAAATCAACCACCCTTTTTTTCTTAATTTTTTCATCTCCAGCATAATAATTGGGTATTCTAAAATCATTAATCTGTTATGTCAAAAACTGAGTTATTTAGTAAAATTGATAATATTTTAACCTGGCCTATTCATAAATTAAAAATTATTGATCCAAGAACAGCCAAAAATCTTAGCGGGTGATTGGTCCAATCTTTTTTGGTTGCTCCCTCTCTCTTCTTTTTCTAACGTATTATATATCAATACGTTATGAAGGAAAACATCTCTTTTTATGAATTATCCAGGTTAAATATTTTATAAGCCACATTAATCAAGTTTAATCTTACCCGATTTTGGCGATGTTATCTGGGTTTTGGATCTTAAAGGCGCTTTACCAATACGCAAAAATCTGTTATATCTCACTTGATTATTTACTTGCGGGGAGAGAAAAAAAATGATCGATCTTACCTATAAAACCTGGAAAGGTGGCCTCAATTTTCGGCTCCAGCCTTATTTGAGCATTAAGAATTTGCTTTATTTGTTATTTACTATTTTCTTCTGTAGTTTTGGATCACAGTTGAAAGCCGAGGCAGTTCCTCAGGCTAAATTGATTAAACCATCCCATCTTAACTCTCCTTACACTTTACACCGCTTAGCTCACCCTGGCACTCCATTTATTCAAGCTAGCCATCGCTTTGCTTTTATCGGCGATGAAGATGGTTCCTTTGAAGCCTGGGCCTATCCTCTTAAACTTTGTCAAGATTTCAAATTTTCTTTTTTGGTCGAAGAGGCCATCACGGCCATCGACGGCA
>DQWD01000309.1 GCA_011042725.1 Candidatus Aminicenantota bacterium
CGAGCCCAGCAGCTCCTGGCCTGGGTTTACCAACACAATGTTTTTGAATTTCAAGCCATGACCAATTTGCCGGCGGAACTTCGCCAACAATTAGAGCAAGAAATGGTGATCCTGACCGGCCGGGAAATAATTCGCCGCGAAAGCCAAGATGGAACAATAAAAATCCTTATAGAATTTGAAACAGATTCAGCACCAACTCCCCGTCAGGTGGAAACGGTGCTTATTCCGGACGATAAGCGCCACACAGCCTGTCTTTCAACTCAATTTGGATGTCCTCTAAAATGCGCCTTTTGTGCCACGGGGCAAGGGCCTTTTCAGGGCAATTTGCAAGCCGGGCAAATTGTTGAACAGGCCCTTCGCTTTCAGAAATATTTAAAAATGAAAGGGCAGAGACTATCTCATGTGGTTTTTATGGGCATGGGAGAACCTTTTCTCAACTACGAAGCCACCCTTAAAGCGGCTCGCATCCTTAATGCTTCTTGGGGTCTTCGAATTTCGGCCCGCCGTATTACTATCTCTACTTCGGGATTGCCCGAGACCATTCGTCGTTTGGCCGATGAAGCGCTTCCTTTTAACCTAGCCATTTCTCTTCACTCGCCTTGGCAGGAAAAAAGGAAAGAAATAATGCCCTTAGCGGCTAAATATCCTTTGACTTCTATTTTGGAAGCCGCGGTTTATTATTTTGAAAAAACAGGGCGCGAAGTTACCCTGGAATACTTGATGATACCCGGGTTCAACCTTAGCTGGAACGATGCCCGCAAGTTGGCTAGCTTGGCCCGGAAAATAAGAGCTAATGTCAATTTAATTCCCTATAATCCAGTTGATCCGTCTTCCTTTCGATCTCCTCGACCAGCTGAAATTATCAAGTTTGTTAACTGGCTAAGGCAACTAGGAATAAACACCCATGTGCGCCGGAGTCGAGGAAAAGATATTGAAGCCGCCTGTGGCCAATTACGCCAGAAAAGGCTAGACAAACCGAAAGATTAATCAGCCTTAGTGGTGGCGAGCCAAGCGAGAGCTTCCCGAAGAGAAAATAATCTATTTTGCAGAAGATCACTGGAGCCGCCAAAACCAAGACGAAAATGATTAGGCGCGCCAAAAAAATTACCGGGAACCACAGAAGTGTTGAATTTCTCTCGGAGAAATTGATTAAATTCCAGGGTTGAAACATTAACTTTCAACCGCGGAAAACAGACCACTCCGCCTGCTGGTTCAACCCAATCGAACCAAGAGCGAAAAGCTTTCTCCAGGTAAATGTATTGACCACCAGAACGGGGAAAAAGAGCTCCTAATTCAGCAAAACAAAATGCTCCCAGGAAGGCAATCGCTCCCCCCAAAGCCCAGACAAAAAGCAACTGACTGGAGCTTTGGAGAAACTTGGCGCTCTCGGCCGGGTTCATAAAAATACCTGCACCGATGGTGGCTCCAGCCCCAATCATGGCTGCATCAAACCAGGGTAGCTGGCGGCGCTGATTAGTGGGCGTTGCTAATACTCCTTTTTTTTATTCAGCTTTCAAAAACTTAAGGAACACGTTTTAAAAACACGTTATAAAAACATGAATGTTAATTTAAAAGAGTAATTTTAAATCGAACCTGGACTGGTTATAATTAAGAAGAAATGCTTAGCGATTTATTAATTTTGATTAGCCATTCTCTCAGTGCTTCTACTTGCCGATTTAGTGGTTCTTGGGATTGTCCCCCTGCAAGATATTTGCCATTTACGCCAGGTAGAGATAATTGTTCAAGAAGGGAAGATCATTATGGAGACAATCCTTTTTTTACTTGTTTTTACTTGCTTCAAAAGAAAATCAGAGCAGGGAATTAATTTGCTTACGCGGGGTTATGATTAAATATCTAAACAACAAACAAAATAGGGTGGAAAAATGGGATTTTCATTGTTTTTTATGAGCCGCCAAAAAAAATTAAAATTTAAGGCGAAAATATTTTGGTTTTTAAGCTTAATATTCTTTTTTCTTGTCCTTTTTAACTGCTTAGGGGTCGAATTTCTCCATCCCGTAAATCTTAACCATCCAGATCTGAGTTTTGGGTTTCAGCCTAAAGTAAGCTGTCTTCCGGTTCTTGATTACGGCCTCGGCCAGTGGAATAGTGAAAAATACGGAAACCACCGGGTAGTTTTACGGGTAGAGAAAAAGTCTCCGGCTGTTTATGCTTTTGTTCCTTGGCGGCGTCGAGATTATCAGCCCGAGAAAAAAAAGTTGATCCTGGTCGATGGGTCGACGGGAAAAGAAATTAAAAATTTTATTCGGCTATCTATTTCCCGGGAGAAAGGAGAGATCCTATTTGAACCTCAAACAGTCCCTGGTGATTATTATCTTTATTACTTGCCCAACGTAATGACTGGCCGGTCAAATTATCCCACGGTAGTTTATCCGCCGCCTGATGAGAAACCATCGCCAAAGTGGCTGCAAAAAATCGGCCTGGAAAGCGAAGCCGGCCTTGACCTCGCTCGCCTTTCTTACCCCGCTTCTTTTATGGCTTCAGCCCGAGGCTTTCCGGCCGCTGAAGTTGCGGGTATCCAATCAATTGACGAACTTAATAGCTTTTATCCCCTCGAAGTTATCGCGACCAAAGAAGAAGTTAACCAGCTTTTAAAGTTACATCCAGGAAGGAAATATTTTCTTTTTCCCGAGGATAGAAAATATCCCATTAAGATGGCCACTGATTTGCCTTATCGCTGGATTAAAAGGGGAGCGGCTGATGTGTTCTCCGGCGAGGCTCAACCGGGTGAATTTTATGCTTTCCAGCTTGGGTTGTGGGCGGCTCGGGTGGCGGTTGCTGACCTAGAAGTAGTTTTTTCCAAATTAAAGAAAAAGGAAAATCCAAGCGTGACTATTCCTGCCTCAGCGGGAGTGTGTTTTAACACTGAAGGAATTGATTGGAAAGGGAATCATTTTGACAAGATTTGTGCGGTGGAGAAAGGTAAAATTCAAGCTCTTTGGTGTGGCTACCAAATTCCGAATGATATTCCTCCTGGTATTTACCAAGGGCAAGTAATTGTCATCCCTTATGTTCGGGGAAAAGAAGGAAAGGGGAAAGAAGAAAATCTCATCAAACCCTCCCCATCCTCAGCGAAGGCTTCCCTAGGGCTACCCTCAGAAGAATTGGGCTCAGGCCGCCAAAAGTTATCGCCAACAACTTTAACTTTAGAGCTGACTATCTCCGGCGATCCCCTTCCTGACCATGGCGATAGTCAGCCCCAGCGTCATTCTCGCCTGCGCTGGCTCAATTCAACGATCGCTCTTGATGACGAGGTGGTTAAGCC
>DQWD01000017.1 GCA_011042725.1 Candidatus Aminicenantota bacterium
CCTTCGTTATCGCCGACGTCAACGTCGTCTTCCCATGATCTACGTGACCTATCGTCCCTATGTTTAAGTGCGGCTTCGTCCGCTCAAACTTCTTCTTCGCCATTTAACTTACCTCCTCTTTACCAAACATTATATTCAGAGCCCACGACCAGACTTGAACTGGTGACCCCGTCCTTACCAAGGACGTGCTCTACCGACTGAGCTACGTGGGCAAAAGTTACTCCTTTTCTTTGGAGCGGGAAACGGGACTCGAACCCGCGACCAACGGCTTGGAAGGCCGTTGCTCTACCAACTGAGCTATTCCCGCTCAATGGGCAGGGAAGGATTCGAACCTCCGAAGGGTTGCCCCAGCGGGTTTACAGCCCGCCCCATTTGGCCACTTTGGTACCTGCCCATTCTCTATTATTCTAGCCAATTAATTCTCTTTAAACAATCAAAGCCAGCGAGAGGATTCGAACCCCCGACCCGCTGATTACAAATCAGCTGCTCTACCAACTGAGCTACGCTGGCCTGCATTCTTGATCAAAATCCAATAATTTATTTTATTTATTCAATTGATGTTTGGGAATAACACCTGGAGTCATAGACTCCTTTATTACCATATTTTATCTAAAAATAAAAAAAAAGTAATGAGCGAAAATAACTATAGCAAATATTTTCTTTTTGTCAAGACTCACCACAAGAAAATTTGGCCCTTTGCAAGGAAGATCTCCACCTGAAATTGAGTCTTTTTTTGAGAAGCCTCTAAACCTAGCTCCAGAAAAAAATTCCCCTCGCTTACATTAAAGAGGGAAAATGATGACTAGTTCTATTTCCAGGAACGAAAAGTGACCAATAGTCAAGCAAATATAAAGGATCCCACACCTTTTCTCTATTCCGGGTGAAAAACATCTCCTGCCTCCTTTAGAAGCTGAGAAATGATTGACATCCCTCTTGCCAGTTGTTATGATTTTAAGCACTTTGACCAGAAAAGGCAATTAAATGATCAAACGTTATTCCCGCCCCGAAATGGGCTCAGTATGGACTGATGAAAATAGATATCGCAAATGGTTAGAGGTGGAGATAGCCGTCTGCGAAGCTTGGCATGAACTTGGCCGTATCCCCACCGAAGCATTAGCCGAAATAAAAAGCAAAGCTTCTTTTTCTGTCGAACGAATCGAAGCAATAGAAAAAACAGTTAAGCACGATTTAATTGCCTTTCTGACTTCAGTAGCCGAATTTATCGGCCCTCTCTCCCGGTATGTTCACTTAGGGCTAACTTCCTACGATGTAGTTGACACCGCTTTTTCCTTATTAATAAAAGATTCTCTCGATAAAATTATTCCCCAGCTTAAAAACTTAAAAAGCATCTTAAAGGAGCAAGCCTTAGCTCATAAAAAAACAGTGATGATTGGGCGAACTCACGGAGTTCATGCTGAACCAATCACTTTCGGATTCAAACTTCTGGTGTGGTATGAAGAAACCAAAAGGAATATTAAACGCCTTGAACAGGCCAAAGAAACGATTAGTTATGGTCGCATTGCCGGAGCGGTGGGAACGTTTGGCCATCTTGATCCTCGAGTGGAAGGAATTGCCCTCCAGAAATTGGGTCTCAAACCAGCCCCTGTTTCTACCCAGGTTCTTCAACGAGATCGCCACGCTGAAGTCATATCGGCCCTGGCTATTACAGCTAGCTCCCTCGATAAGTTCGCTTCTGAAATCCGCCATCACCAAAAAACCGAAATCTTGGAACTGGAAGAACCATTTACCAAAGGACAAAAAGGTTCCTCAGCCATGCCCCATAAGAGAAATCCCGTACGGGCCGAAAGAATTTCGGGTCTTGCCCGCCTAGCTAGATCCAACTTACAAGCAGCTTTAGAAAACATCAACCTTTGGCACGAAAGAGATATATCCCATTCTTCTGTCGAAAGGGTTATTTTTCCCGATACCTTCATCTTGGTCGACTTTATCCTCGCGGAAACCATTGACATCATCTCCCATTGGCATGTCTATCCGGAAAGGATGCAAAAGAACCTGGAATTAACCCAAGGCCTCATTTTTTCCCAAAGAGTTCTACTCGCTCTCACCGAGAAAGGTTTATCCCGAGAAAAAGCTTATCAGCTTGTCCAAAGAAACAGCCTTAGAGCCTGGGAAGAAAATCAAAATCTTCTTCCTCTTCTTCTGGCTGATAAAGAAATTAGCCAAGTTCTCACTCCCCAGGAAATTAAAAACTGTTTTACTCTCGAGCCTTTTTTAGCCCAGATAGACTATATCTTTGAAAGAGTTTTGAGTGATGAAAGTTAGAGTAATCGTATCATTTAAAAAAAGTGTCCTTGATCCTCAAGGACAAACCGTTAAGAATGCTCTTCATTCTCTCGGTTACACCTTTGTCACCGACGTTCGTCAGGGAAAAGTGTTTGAGATAGAAGTGGAAGGTTTAACTTCTCAAGAGGTTCACCAAAAAATCCCCGAAATCGCTGATAAAGTTTTGGCCAATCCCATTATTGAAAGTTTCGAATGGGAAATACTCGACTGAAATTAGCACAACCAATGGGCTCAAGTTGTTTAAAAATGATCCCACTCAGACTTACCTGTTGTCCGCTCGAAGCATTTTGGGGAAAACAAACTCACCATTGGTCATCGGTAGCCATTTTTTTCCTGTTTCAGGTAGAGCAAAAGACCCTAACCATATATAATAAGAAAAGCCTAAATAAATTAAATAACAAATTAATAACGGTGGTTAAAGAAAACAACCCATGAAATTTGGCGTAGTAATTTTTCCCGGTTCAAATTGTGACTATGATACTTATTGGGTCTTAAAAGAAGCCTTGGCTCAAGATACTCGCTTTCTTTGGCACAAAGATCATCATCTCCCCCCAATTGATTGCCTCATTCTCCCCGGCGGATTTTCCTACGGAGACTATCTGCGCTCTGGGGCCATAGCCCGTTTCTCCCCCCTTATGCAAGAAGTCAGAGAATTTGCCGAGCGGGGAGGCTTGATCTTGGGTATTTGCAATGGATTTCAGATCCTGCTCGAATTGGGTCTCCTTCCCGGAGTCATGCTGCGCAACAAGAACCTTAAGTTCCTCTGCCAATTTGTTCACCTGAGAATAAATAATAATCAGACTCCTTTCTCCCACAAGGGAAAAAAAGGGCAAGTTTTACGAATTCCCATTGCTCATTATGAAGGCAATTATTACGCGCCTCCCGAAACACTGGCCGAAATAAAAAGAAATAACCAAATTGTTTTTCAATACTCAACTCCCGAAGGGGAATTGACTCCGGAAGC
>DQWD01000315.1 GCA_011042725.1 Candidatus Aminicenantota bacterium
TTGAGAGGTGATGAGTGATATTTCTCATAAATATGACATCTAAACTACCTTCGGGTAACCTTGGTTTTTCTTCAATTAAAATTGTAACTATGTTTTTCAATCCTTTTTCGGTGGCATTGTGCTGGATGAATTGTAAGAATTCTTGATTTGTATCAAGAGCATAAACTTTACCTTCATGACCAACTATCTCGGCAAATCTAAGGGCAAAATAACCACCCCCGGCTCCGATATCAGCGATAGAAGATCCGGGTTTTAGTTCTATAGCTTCTATAATTTGGTCCGGTTTATTCTTCGGGGCGGCTGCTTTTTGGTTAAACATCTTAGCTTTAAAGTTACTCATTTTTTACTCCTATTTACAATTATTACAGCTTTTTAGAGAACAATCAATTATAGGGTATTCCCGCTTAATACGAAGTCGGGGCTGTGGATGGGGGAATTAGGGCTAGCAAAACGATTAAGTAACTATCCCCCTGTTGACCCGTTAGCATTTTAATTTTATATTATTAAGTTCCCTTTGGTAGTTAATCACCAGTGAAACTTCTAAGGGGAAGGAAGAGCAAAAATGCCCATTTATGAATTTTATTGTGAGCCATGTCATACTATCTTTAATTTTTTCTCCAGGACAGTGAATCCCACCAAGGTCCCTCAGTGCCCCCGTTGTGGAAATCCAGATATGAAGCGGAAGGTTTCCCGCTTTGCGGTCGTCTCTGCTGGTTCGAGTGATCGTCAGGAGGAAGAAGATGGGCTTCCCCCTTTAGATGAAGCCAAAATGGAGCAGGCCATGTCCATGCTGGCCAGAGAGGCGGAGCATATTGACGAAGACGACCCCCGCCAGGCGGCTAATCTAGTGCGGAAATTGAGTGAAGCCACAGGATTGACTTTAGGTCCGGGAATGGAAGAGGCGTTGCGGCGGTTGGAAAAAGGAGAAGACCCAGAGAAAATCGAGGAAGAAATGGGGGATCTTCTCGAAGAGGAAGACCCTTTTCTCTTAGAGAAGAAGGGCGCCAAGGTACGCCGCAGGAAAGAGACTCCACCCCAGATAGACGAGACTCTTTATGAGCTTTAACTAGATAAGCGTAATAAGCTTCAACCAGATTTCAATCAAATTACCTAAATAATAATTACCCCAACAACAATTTTGAGGTTAAGCTGAGGTTGAGGCTAACTATTAAATTTCAGTTCCCTATGGGTTCAAACAAAGGGAGATTTTCACCTTTGATCTTTACAAATTAAGAGATTAGCACTCAATCCTCAATCGATAAATTTAAGCCAGGCTTTAATTCGAAGAGGAAAGAAATGTCAATTATTGAAACTTGCCCTCCTCTTAATCTATTCCTTTAATTTTCTCTAGCCTCACAAAGGGGAAAAGAACCTTTCTTAAATTGAATACTTTAATGTTCAGTAAAGTCAATTATAGTTAAATTGAGAGTAATTAGTTAGCCTACGCTGGACAGAGCTAATTTTAAAAAAGTTTAGAAGTAGTAGCGTACCCCTAGCCCTCCATTGAAGAATAAATCTGTTTTGGGAGTTAAATCAAACACAGGGACGATTTCAAAGAACAATTCCAAGTGAATTTTAGACCAGAGGTAATTTATTCCAAGCGGGACTCTAACCCCGAAGCGATCCTTACGAGGAGCAGATTTGAACCGCAATCCAAGGCCATAATAGACTGGAATTTGATGGCGGTCAGTACGGAGGAAGTTAGAATTGTGGAAAAGGTAATCCAAATGGAAGTGAAAAGATGTTTTTTCCTCAAATGACCAGGCCGCTGCTCCGGCGAAAGCTGTTTGGCGACTAGTCCAGTATTTAAAAGAAACACCCGTTGGTTCTCCCAAAATAACTCCCAAGCCGAGATTTCTTTCCCGGGCCAAAAGAAAAGAAGAGCTGATTCCAGTGATTAATCCGGCTAAAAAAATCAGCTTAAATACTTTTGATTTAAATAATGTCGATTTGCTCATTGGCCACCTCATCTGCATAGCGGTTCAAAAAATTACCAGTATTATCCGGTCAAGTTTATCGTCTAAGATAAGTTTAAAGGGAATGTTGGGTAAAAATCAATAAATACCCGTTGGAAAAGGCAAAAAGGAAAACAAAATAAACTAACCGCAAATTCTATCGGCAGTTTTGTAAGTTGCAAAAACTTTTTCTTATTTGTAAAATTGTCACATAATTGTCGAAAATGAAAGGAAAGGTGAAATGAGCAAAATTTACGAGCTTCCTCAAATCAAAGAAGCCTTGAAATCACTCCAACCTATCCCCCATATTGAAGAAGGCTTTGTTGCTTATTCTCAAGGAAAGGCAGTCATCCCTCCAGTGGGGGAGATGATATTTAAAGAGCCGCCAGGTGATGTCCACATTAAATATGGTTATCTTCTAGATGATGATTATTACGCCATCAAAATCGCCTCCGGATTTTTCGAGACTCCCTCTTCAACCCGGTACACAAGTGATGGGCTTATCCTGGTGTTTAAAAAAGGAACAGGCGAGCTAGCCTGCGCTCTTCTGGATAAATGTTATCTCACCAACGTGCGAACCGCTGCCGCCGGGGCGGTGAGCGCCAAATATCTGGCCCCCAAAAAAGTTGAATGTATAGGTGTTTTAGGGGCCGGCGTCCAAGGTAGGATGCAGGTCGAATATTTAGCCTCTATCACCGACTGCAAAGAAGTTATGGTCTGGGGCATGAATCAGAACGAAGTGGATGAGTACAAAAAGGATATGGAACCTTTAGGATACCGCGTCCGAACCACCTTGAATACCCAGGATATTCCGGCTAACTGTAATCTTATTGTCACGGCCACTCCTTCGAAAGCCCCCTTATTGAGCGTCGATATGATCCGCAAGGGAACCCATATTACCGCGATGGGATCCGACACGCCAGAGAAGCAGGAGCTTGACCCCAAAATTCTCCAAAAAGCCGATATCGTCGTCGCCGATAGTATCAGTCAGTGTCTTGAACGGGGAGAAATCTATAAAGCTCTGGAAGCTGGTGTGTTAGAAAAAGAGCGGATTGTGGAGTTAGGAGAAGTGATTGTCCATCCAGAGCTCGGCCGAACCTCGGAGGATCAGATCACCGTCGCTGATCTGACCGGAGTGGCTGTTCAGGACATTCAGATCGCCAAGGCTGTCTATTATGCCTTGGAAGGTAAAGAATAACTGGATTTTCAAGCCGCCACTCTTTGACCCGTCCCTGGTGTTCCCTATTCCTGGTCATAAGGAGTGATTGAAGGGAAAGTAGTATTTCACCTCATTTCTTCCGTGACAAAAAAA
>DQWD01000238.1 GCA_011042725.1 Candidatus Aminicenantota bacterium
AAATCGACCTCCTTTAGATCTGGTCAGGGAAAAGAATTATCTCAAGCCGGAAAAAAGACAACAGGCATACGCTTAAATCCGGCTTCCAAGCTGGCTATAATTTACATTTTTATGATTTTAACCTCGGTTTACTCTATTTAACGATGTTGATAAAAAAGGTGATGATTAAAGCATTAGTAAAATCAATAAAAAAAGCTCCCACGATCGGGATGACCAGGAAAGCACGAGGGGCAGGACCAAATTTTTCCACCAGCGACTCCATGTTGGCAATGGCGTTAGGTGTGGCCCCCAGACTAAAGCCACAATTTCCCCCGGCCATCACCGCGGCGTCATAATCCCTGCCCATGAGGTTAAAAGTAATAAACAAAGCAAAGCCAGCCATCATCATAACCTGAAGGCAAAGGATGACAAGCATAGGCAAGGCCAATTCTAAAAGCTCCCACAAGCGAAGACTCATCAAGGCCATGGCCAAAAAAAGATTGAGAGCCACCGAACCCAAGACATCAATATAACCCTGGGAAATAGGCACCAGCTTAGTTACATCAAAAAAGTTGCGAACGAGAGCAGCAACCAACATGGCGCCGATGTAAGCAGGCAAAGTAATCCCCTTGCTTTCTATCCAGGCCGAAAGCAGAGACCCAACCCACATGCAAGCCAAAATGATGGTCATATATTTAAGAATTTCATAAGCACTAACTTCCAGCTTAGGTTCCCCCTCTTCTCCCAGTTGATCCATCCCTTCTGGAGCTATCCCCGCCAAAGAAGGCAGAGGCTGAAATCGGGAACGAAGCTTTTTCTTCTGAATTAAATAAGTACCGATGGGGCCTCCAATCAAACCCCCCGCCACCAACCCAAAGGTGGCTGCCGCTACGGCCAAGGTAGTAGCTCCATTCATGCCCATTTTCTCAAAGAGAGGACCAAAGGCAAGTCCTGTGCCATGACCGCCAGTCATCGTCACCGAGCCCGTGATGAGACCGAGGAAAGGATGAACACCTAAAACTTTGCTCATTAACACTCCAACTCCATCCTGAAGAAAAGCCAGCAGCGAAGCTATCCCCCAGAAAAGAATAACTTGGGGACCTCCGACCTTAAGCAATGAAAAGCTAGCCGTTAACCCCACGGTGGTAAAAAAGGCGATCATGAAGGGATTCTGGAGAGCGGTATCAAATTCAAAGCTCAAAACATTAGTCAACCGAAAAATGAGGGCCAGCGTGGCGAAAATTAATCCTCCGACCACCGGTGCGGGGATATTTAATCGATCAAGAAAAGCTAAGCGCCGTTTGACAAAGTAACCCAAGAAAAGGACCAAGGCTCCCAAAGCGGTGGTTTGAATCATGTCGAGCTTGATGGTCAAAAGAGCGCTTAAAGATGATGTTTCCACCAGTTCGACTCCTACTAATGGCCTGGTTTAAAAGCATAGCTAAAACTAACCGTATTTGGCAACTTTTTCTTCCCTTGGGCAAGAATCTCCAAAACCATGATGGGAAAATGGTGACTGGCACCTAATTTTAGCCTGGAACACTTCCAAGACAATCGGCTGATAACAGGCCGGTCACAATTTCTGCCCACACCAGAAAAAAACGAGAAGGAAATAAGTTGGCGGTCTTCATTTCTTTCTGCTCAGCCAATATTTATTATTCAAGCTAAAGGCTATTACCCAGGCTATCACTGTTTTAAAGATGCTTTCTTTCCCCAGGTAAGTCTTTAAAAGTAACGAAGCCTCTCTCATTAACTCCCCTCAAAACCAAAAAGGGGATGATTATTTTTTTTAACCGCCGCCAGCTGATAACCTCTGAACAAGTTGACTCTAGTTTCTGGTTGAAGTATAACCTGGAAGGAAAAAGGAAAATGGCCATGAAAATCGATTCTTCTTTTCTTTCTAAAATCTCTCTCGCCGGTAAAACTGCCTTAATCTCGGGTGGAGCTTCGGGAATTGGCTTAGCCTGTGGCCGAATCTTTGCCCAGGCAGGAGCCCGGGTTGTTCTTTTTGATAAAGATAAAACAAAGGGCCAAAAAATCCTCCAAGAATTTGATGCTTCTTCATCCTCAATTATTTTTATCCCGGGCGATGTGACTAGCGCCGCTGATTGCCAAGCAGCCGCGGATGAAGCCCAAAAGATTACCGGAAATATTGACATTTTAGTTAATAATGCCGGCGTTATCATCCGCAAATCAATCTTAGAAACTAGCGAAAAAGAATGGAATGAAGTAGTCGAAGTCAGTTTAAAAGGAACTTTCCTGCTTTCCCGAGCGGTAATTCCCGTGATGAAGGCCTACGGTGGAGGAGCAATCATCAATATTGGCTCAGGATGGGGCCTGAAGGGCGGCCCCCAAGCAGCGGCTTACTGTGCCGCCAAAGGAGGCATCGTCAATCTAACCCGGGCCATGGCTATTGACCATGGTCCTGATAATATCCGAGTTAACTGCCTCTGCCCTGGAGATGTTGACACCCCCCTTCTCCGCCAGGAAGCTCAACAATTGGGAGTTGATGAGTCGAGGTTTCTTCACGAGGCAGCGGCTCGCCCCTTGGCCCGCATCGGTCAACCCGAAGATATCGCCTTAGCCGCGCTTTTTCTCGCCTCTAATCTTTCACCCTGGATAACTGGAGCAGTTCTGGTCGTCGACGGAGGAGGCTTAGCCTAAAGGCTATTTTTTTCTTCCGCTCCTGGTAACCAGCAAAATTAGGAATCTAATTTTAATCATCACAGTAGTTTTAATTATCACAACAGCGACCGGAAACTTCATTTGATTCGGGGAAAAAACAGGGCTCCTGATCGATACGTTTGTTCCCAACTGAAATCTTGGTTCTCCAAAATGGGTTTCTCTGATTAGACTAAAATTCTTTCCCTTTTACGGCTTAATTCGCTAAATCCCTATTTCAGACTTAATCTTTAACCAAGTAGCCAGCGAAAATTTTTTCTTAAAAATTATTTTCTATCACTCGTCTCCCAACGATATTTCTGCATTTTGGGTAATTTATTGAATTCAATTAAATTACAGTGAAATATATCATAATCGATTTGAAACAAAATTCCATTTTTTTATCGTGTAACTTCAACAATAGCAACACAACTTTTTCCGTTTAATAAACGTTGGGACAGTAATGATTTTCTATAATTAATTTAATTTAATTATTAAGATTTCTTTCTCCCAAGAGGAAAACGAATGATAAAAGCCGTTCCCCTCTCTCGCTTTATCTCTATCTCACCTTCTAGCTGGCGAACTAAATTATAGACCATTTTCAGTCCCAGGC
>DQWD01000237.1 GCA_011042725.1 Candidatus Aminicenantota bacterium
AATCATCTCCTCTATTTTCAAAGTTTGTGTTTTTTTGAGCTTTCTTTTTCCTCTCCTTCAGCTCAAATTTCCTCATTCTCTTTATCAACTTACCACTCAAGGTGAAACTCAACGCTCTGGAGAATTATTTCTTCACTTGAGTAATATGCACTTTGATTTAACTCGCTTTCTTCCCTCTTTTCTTAAAATCGACAACCATCTCTGGTGGCCCAATTGGCTCTGGCTGGGGATAATAATAATTATTATTATGGCTTACTCCCTTTTACCAGCTAAAAAAATGGCCCCCAAATCGTTTAAGTTGAGACCTCGCCTTATTATCTTCCCTTTTGTCGTCGTGATTGGTCTTTTTTTCTGGTTTGGATACTATCCTCGAACGACTCTAGGGCCGGGAAAGACAGTTAGTTTTCCTAACGGGAAACGCCTCCTCTTTTTCGCTTACAGTCGAGCTGCCCGGCAAGAACGGCCAGGCCATTTTAAACTTCTGGAAAGCAACCGGGATTATGTTTTTTATTTTTCCTCAGTTAAGCCTCTCGACTACCTTTTAATCGAAGTTGGTTCTCCGGAAGGTAATTTTTACTTCAAAATAGATTATTTTGATGAGACTATTTTCCAGCAAAAGATAAAAAGCTCTTTCCAAAAAGTGGCCCTACCCCTCCCCCCTAGTTATAAGTACCGGAATAGATTGCATCTCTATCGAATTAAAGCGACTGTCTTTTTTCAGGGGCAGGGAAATCCTCCCCCTTGCTGGCTTCGTCTTCTTCCTTGGGTTCGAACATCTTGAACTTCTTAATTCCCTTGACATGAAGTTTGAACTTGAACAAAGTTTTAAGAATAGACAATCCGTAAATAACACTTCGCCAAAATCCAATCTGAGAAGCCTCTTCAAAATACCGAGTCTGGATGGGAATCTCTTTAATCCTCATGCCCTGAATCACCCCCTGAGCGATGATTTCTGAGTCAAACACAAAATCATCCGAATTTAGGTGAAAGTTAACTGTTTCTAAGTATCGCCTAGAATAAGCTCTTAATCCCGAATGGTATTCAGTCAGATACATATAGAAAACAGCATTCTCTAGGGCGGTCAGAAATATATTGGCTAAATATTTCCATCTGGGCATTCCGCCTTCCAAAGGCTTTCCTCCCAACATCCGCGAACCGAAGACAGCATCGCACTTCTCGTTAAGAAGAGGAGTGATTAGCTGGGGAATGACCGTGGGATCATACTGGTGATCGGGATGAATCATCACCACAATATCCGCCCCCCGGTGCAAAGCTTCCCGGTAACAAGTTTTTTGATTGGCCCCATAACCACGATTTTTATCGTGGACTAAAACATGAAGCCCAAGCTCCCGGGCGATTTCCACTGTGCGATCCTGGCTAGCATCATCAGTTAAGATTATTTCGTCCACCCATTCCCGGGGAACGTCAGCTACACAGCGGGCTAATGTCTTTTCAGCATTATAAGCAGGCATAATAACAATTACCTTTTTCCCTGGCCGCTTCATTGACTTAGCTTGGTCCACTTGAAATCAAATTCCTTGGCCTACTTTATATCATATTCCTCTTAAAGGGGCTATAATTTTACTTAGCAATTTTTTTTACTGCAAAAACTATTCTCCGCTTTCTATTTTGCTTGGAACTGAAAGATAAAGCTCTTTTCCTTTTTAGGGGTGGAGAAAAGATTATTGGGTAAAGAGGAGTTAGATTAACCATTACCATCGCGAAGAAAACCAAGATAGTTACCCCTCTTTCCATAAGTGGATCTCAATCCAAAAATACATTAAAGTCCAGGAGATTGAAGCAGCCGAAGAACTCCTTGCATTAAAATTTTTTTCTGACTATCCTGAGTAAGAAAAATGTCTCGAGTCAATTAGATATGAATAAAAATCATTCATCCCCAAAATTCATCTCTCTCCTTTGGGTCATCGTCTTGAGTGGGGGAGGAGGCCTGATTTTTTCTTCCTTGGCCCGTTGGTCTAATTATCGAATCGGCCATCACCATTTTTCTTTTTCTCTTTTCCCTTTTTTACTAGGCGTAACATTAAGCTTCTTTGGTTTTGCTCTCCTGGCAACTTGGTTAGCCAAGATAATTCGGGCCGGACAGAATAAAATTAATCATCCTGTCGTGAAGGTATTCTCTTTAATTCCTACCTCAAAATTGGGCTTCTTCTCTCCCTTTCTCATCTACTACCTAACTCCTCTCCTTCATCGCTATTACTTGGATAACGCTGACTTTAGGTTTAGACTAGCGGCTCTTTTCTTTTTACCCCTAATTTTCTTTTTAATTTTAGTGCTTTACCACCGTTGGGCCATCTCCCTCGAGTTCCCCCTCATCTCGAAATCGATCCAATTCTTCTCCCGTCTTTCTTCCCGGCAAAAAGTAATCTTACTTGTGCTCACTGCCTTTATCATTTATCACCTTCTGGCCTTTATTCTTGTTGCGCAAGGGTTGAGTTTCTCTGGAGATGAACCTTACTATCTCCTTAATACCCACAGTTTACTTCATGACCAAGACATCAACTTGGCTAACAACTACGCTCACCAGGATTATTTTCATTTTTATTCCCAAAAAGACAATCCCGGCTTCCGACTGGGCATCTATGCTCGGCAGGGTAAAAAGGGGCCAGATTACCTTTACCCCATTAACCTCTTTGGCGTCTCCCTTCTTGTGCTTCCCCATTACTGGTTGAGTCATTTCTTTGGCGGCAAGTGGCTAGTTTTCCTCCTTAAAAGCAGTCTTGCTTTGTGGGCGGCCCTGCTGGGTGGGCAACTTTATTTGCTTGTCAAAGAAATATGGTCCAACGAGAAGATAGCTTTGTCCATCTGGCTTTTATCCTCTTTTTCGGCTCCTATCCTTTTCTATGCTGTTCATATCTATCCCGAAATACCCATTGCTTTTTTCTCAATTTTTCTTTATCGGAAATTACGATTGGCCAACCTCTCTAATCGAGCTCTTGTTGGCTATGGACTCCTTCTAGGCCTATTTCCCTGGTTCGGACTTAAATATAACATCATTTTTTGGGCCTTTTTTCTTCTTTTCCTCTACCATCTTTACCGACGCCGAGCTTCTTGTTCATGGCGACCGGGGGTGTTCTTTTCTTTCTTTCCCCTGCTTTCAATGGTTAGTTTTTATCTTTTTATTTACTCTCTTTACGGTTCATTTTCTCCTTTCTCAGTCTACGAAGGAGTTCTGACCCCAGAAAAGTTCCAAGCCTTAAAAACCGCTCTTTTAGAATATCCCTTGCGAATGCGA
>DQWD01000242.1 GCA_011042725.1 Candidatus Aminicenantota bacterium
GTCAAGCAGAAGAATAAAAGAGCCTTAATTTTCCTGGTTGATTAGGGTATATTAGAAACTTATGTCCAGGTTAAAGGTGAAATATAGATCAACAGGAAATTCCTGCGCCGAAGAGAGAAAAGCTAAGAAAATTCCAGGCTACCTGGTCAGCCATGGGTAAGTTTGGAAAGTAATTAAGGAGGATGAATGAAAGTTCTTATCACAGGAATTACTGGTTTTGCCGGTAGTCATCTGGCTGACTATATTCTGGCCCACCATCAGGAGGTGGAAGTCTATGGTTTAGTCAGGTGGCGGAGCCGACGTGAGAATATTACTCATCTTGAGGGTAAAATTCTGCTGGTTGAGGGCGATCTTAAGGATATTGTCTCGCTAAAAAAAGCTTTAGTAAAAATCAAGCCGGATTGGATTTTTCATCTCGCAGCTCAAAGTTTTGTGCCCACGTCTTGGCAATGTCCGGCTGAAACATTTAGCATTAATGCCATCGGGCAAATCAATCTTTTTGAGGCTGTTCTGGATTTAGGACTTGAACCCAAAATTCAAATAGCCGGCTCAAGCGAGGAATATGGATTGGTCTTGGAAGATGAAATTCCGATGAAGGAGACCAATCCTTTACGGCCTCTTAGCCCCTATGCCGTGAGTAAAGTGGCCCAGGATCTGCTGGCCTATCAGTACTGGAAAAGTTACGGACTGCGGACGGTAAGAACAAGAGGTTTTAATCATACTGGGCCCCGGCGAGGAGAAGTTTTTATATGTTCCAACTTTGCCCGTCAGATTGCTGAAATCGAGAAAAAAAAGAGAGAGCCTGTAATCAAAGTGGGCAACTTGGAAGCCAAGCGAGATTTTACTGATGTTAGAGATATAGTGCGGGCCTACTGGCTAAGCCTGGAGAAAGGAGAAGAGGGAGAAGTATACAACATCGGTACCGGGCGAGCATATGCCATGAAGGATATTCTAGATATGCTCATTTCTTTGACTCAGGTTAAAGTTAACGTTCAAGTTGACCCGCAGCGATTACGTCCTTCAGATGTGCCAATTCTCCTGGCCGATACCTCTAAGTTCCGTCAATTAACTGGTTGGGAACCTAAAATACCCTTGCGCCAGTCTTTGGCCGATTTACTGGATTATTGGAGAGAGAGGGTGTGAATCACCGCGTTTTTATCACCGGGGCCAGCGGTTTTGTGGGCCGTCATCTTATCCAGTTTTTAATTAGAAGAGGGGATTCAGTGGCGGGGACCTGTTTTCCCGAAGATCCTGCCAGTTGTCAGCTAGGCGATAATGTTCTTCTGGAACGGGTAGATATTCGTTCTAAAGACCAGCTAGCGCCCTTAATTCAAGATTTTTCTCCCCATTGGGTTGTCCACTTGGCCGCTATCTCCAATGTCCGCGTTTCTTGGGAGAAACGGCAGGAAACCGTGGAGATAAATCTTCTGGGTACTCTTAATTTGTTGGAAGTACTTCGGGAGATGATTCCCCCACCCCGCTTGCTTTTTGTTAGTTCTTCAGACGTTTATGGAATTTTAGAACCCACGGATCATCCTCTCCGCGAGGAAGAGCCAATTCAGGTGGTCAATCCTTATGCTTTTTCCAAAGCTAGTGCCGAGATGCTGGTTCGATTTTATTCTCAGATTGAGGGAGTGGAGGGGATTATTATCCGGGCTTTTCCTCATACCGGCCCGGGTCAAAGCCCTCTTTTTGTTTGCTCTGATTGGGCCTACCAGATTGCCTCTTTAGAGAGAAAGTCTGGTGGTTTACTTAATATTGGCAATCTCGAAATTAAGCGGGATTTTACCGATGTTCGTGATGTTGTCCGGGCTTATGTGGCTCTCCTTGAGAAGGGTCAAGCTGGGGAAATCTATAATGTGTGTTCGGGACAACCTGTATCTTTGCAGTGGATTCTTGATACTCTTATTTCCTATTCTTCTTCCCCAATTCGAATTAAAGTTGATCCCCAGCGATTGCGAAAAGCTGATATTCCCCTTCTCTACGGGGACAACACCAAGTTGAGAACAACCACCGGATGGCAGCCTGAGTACCCTTTAGGGCAGACCTTAAAGGATTTACTAGATTACTGGCGTTTCCAACTTAAAGGGGGGAGTAAGAAGGGGTTTCCAATTTAGATCAAATATTTAGTTCTAGTTGTTTTTCATGGATGAGGCGCCGTTCTCTTTCAATCTCTTCCAATATTTCGGGAGTAACATCACCGGTAGGATAACGTCCGTCAAAACAAGCTCCACAAAAGTGTTTTAGGTGGGGGTTGAGGGTGTGGACTGCCTTTTTGAGGTTTTCAAGACGCTGATAGATAACGATGTCGGCCCCGATTTTCTTGGCTACTTGGGTGGGAGTGGCGTTTTGGGCAATGAATTCGGTTTTGGTTTGCATGTCAATCCCGTAAACACAGGGAAAACGAAGCGGCGGCGAATAAGAAGCAAAGTATACTTTTTTGGCCCCACACTCGCGGACCATCTGGACGATAGCCCGCGAAGTATTGCCGCGGACAATACTGTCATCGACAAGCAGAACACGGCGGTCTTTGAGTTCAGAGGCAATTGGATTTAGTTTTTGGCGAACTGACATCTGGCGGGAATTGTCGGAGGGCATGATAAAGGTGCGGCCGATGTAACGGTTTTTAACTAAAGCTTCCCGATATTTGAGATTTAACCGCCGCGCAATTTCTATGGCTGCATCACGGGCTGAATCAGGCACGGGAACCACCACGTCAATGTTGAGGTTTAATTGGCTGATATCGGCAGCTAAGTATCTGCCTAAGAGAACCCGGCAGCTGTAAACGTTCACTCCATCGATGAAGGAGTCCGGCCGGGCAAAGTAGACCCATTCAAAGAGGCAGGGATGATGAGGTCGGCGAAGGAGACGGCGACGATGTAAATGGTGATTACGGTCAATGAATAAAACTTCCCCCGGGAGAATGTCTTCAATGTGAGAAAAGTTCATGATGTTTAAACTGACTGTCTCGGAAGCCACGGCGTAAGAAGGAAGAAGCCCATCATCACGACGGCCAAAGGCAAGGGGTTTGATGCCAAAAGGGTCTCGAAAGGCGACCAGCCCTTCTCCAGCGACATAGCCGACTACCGAATAGCTCCCACTGACCTGGCGGAAGACCCCCCGCACGGCTTTGAATATGTGTTCGGGCTGAAGCCTTTTCACTTTCAAGGTGGCTAATTCTTGAGCGAAGAGGTTGAGGACTACTTCCACATCATTGGTGGAGTTAATGTGACGATGGTAA
>DQWD01000084.1 GCA_011042725.1 Candidatus Aminicenantota bacterium
AAGTGGAATTAGTCCCCTTAATAGGAATGGCTTTGGCTTTATCCATGGATGCTCTAGCTGTAACCGTGGGATTATCTTTGGCTCAGGGAGGATTAATCCTAAGCCAAAGATTAAGGCTGGCTTTTTATTTCGGATTATTTCAGGGAGGGATGGCTTTGCTCGGATGGTTTGGGGGAGGAGAGCTTACTCCCCTGATAAGGCGTTATGATCACTGGGTGGCTTTTGGATTACTTGTTTTGGCCGGGGGAAAAATGATCCTTGAGAGTTTTCAGAAGGGAAGTTTGGCCAGCAATGATACTAAAGACCGGACGAGAGGCCTGGCTGTACTGTATTTAGCTTTCGCTACTTCGGTTGATGCTTTGGCCGTGGGGTTCAGTTTGGGAGCCTTAAAAGTTGCTATAATTGAACCTGTAATAATCATTACGGTGGTGGCCGCTGGAATGACAATAAGCGGAGATTATCTAGGGCGGTGGTTGGGAGCTGCTGTTGGCCGGCGAGCAGAATTGGCAGGTGGCCTCATACTCTTAATTATTGGAACTAGAATTTTAATTACTCATCTAAATTAATCTTAGACAAGGAAGGAAAAAGAAAGGATAAAATGTTAATTCGGGAAATTTTTCCTCCCTCTCCCAAAAAAGAGACTATTCGGGTTCTCCTTCTTCTTTCGGGGGGGTTGGATAGTGTGTTGGCGGGATGTATACTCCAAGACCAAGGATTGGAGATCGTTGGGTTAACTTTTGAAAGTCCTTTTTTTGGAGCAGAGAGGGCGGTGAGCGAAGCTCGCCGGATGAATTGGCCTTTAGTAGTGGTTGATATAACCGAAGAGGAAATTCAAATAGTTGAAAAACCAAAATACGGCTATGGCCGCCATATGAATCCTTGTCTTGACTGCCATCTCCAGATGGTTCGCTTGGCCGGGCAGCTCTTACCACGTTATCAAGCTGCTTTTGTTGCCACCGGGGAAGTGTTGGGAGAAAGGCCTCTATCCCAAAATCGCCAGGCTCTCCAAATTGTGGAGAGAGAGTCAGGGCTAGAAGGGTATGTGCTGCGTCCCCTTTCGGCGCAGCTTCTTCCTGAGACAGAAGTGGAAAAAAAGGGTTGGGTCAAGAGAGAAGCTTTGTTGGATATTCAAGGTCGAAGTCGAAAACGACAGATGGAACTGGCTGAGAAATATCAACTGGAAGGTTATGCTACTCCTTCTGGCGGGTGTTTGCTAACCGATCCTGGATATTCAGCCCGCTTAAGGAAACTGAGAAGTTGGCGGGGCCGGTTGAAAAAGGAAGATATTTGGCTTCTCAGATATGGGCGTCATTTTTTTGGTTCTGACTATTGGGTCGTCATCGGTCGCGATGAAGGGGAAAATCGAATTTTAAGGCAACTGGCTCTTCCCGAAGATATTAAAATAACCACGGTTTCCAAGAAAGGTCCGCAAACAGTGGTCAGGTTTAAGAAAAAAGAAACTCCAGTAAAGATAAGAGAAGCTGCTTTACTGACGATTCGCTATAGCCAAGCCCGCCGAGAAGAGAAAGCCATTGTAAAATGGAGCAGTAGGGCAAAAGAGGAAAAATTGGAGTTAGCCAAAGCCGAGTGGTCAAAATATTTAACCGAGAATTATAATTTACGTTCAACCTCGATCGCTTACCGGGAGTTAACCGAGGATTATAATCCCTAGCCAAGATTTATTAACTTTAATAGTTAACCTAATCTATTGATAAAAAGAAATTGATAAACTGTCGAAGACTAAAAAAATTTGACTCGGATCCTTTTGAACAAGAGTCAATTGATGGGTTTAATCTTTCAAAGGATATCCCCATTTTATTGTTGCTAACATGTTATATATCAATATGTTATGAAGGAAAACAGCTTTTTTTAAGAATTATTCTGGTTTAAGAATCACGATTGAATTTTTTACTGATTCTTTACCCGTGTTGATTCCCTTTGAGGAAGACAAAAGGGTTCCTGAGAGAAGAGGGGTTTGACAAGAGGCAATAAAAGTCTGCAGTTTGGCCACCGTAAGTAACTCCTCCTTTCGAATGGTTTTTCTTTCTTATTTGAAAAGAGTTGACGATGGCTCCTTCCTAAAATAAATTTGCGAACAAAATTGTCCACTAGCCCGGTCTTTGAGTAGTTAATGAAATCACCTGTTATTAAAATGAAAGAGATAAATAACATTATCCAACTGAGTATATTTTTTGGAAACAATTCTATATTGACTCAAGCCCAATTCATGAGCCAGTCTTTTCAGTTTTTTCAGCTCAGAGGCAGTTGGCTTTATTTTGACTTCAAAAGCTTCTTCTTGATTTAAAATAAAATCAATTTCTATCCCGGATTTTCTCTGATAATAATTCACTTCTCCTCTAACTTTGAGATTTTGGAAGACGGCGTTCTCAAAAACTCTCCCCTCCTCCAGCCGGACAAGATGATTGACCAGACCACAATCACAAAAATAAACCTTGGGCATCTTCCTTATTTCCGTATCTTTTCCTCGGCTAAAAGGGCGGATTAATTTAATAAAATAAGTTCCCTCTAGAAAATAAATATATTCTTTCACGGTCGGCCGTGAAATACCCAACTCTTTGCTCATTTTATAATAATCAAGCTTGTTACCTACACGTTCTCCCAGGAGTAAAATCAGGTCTCTAAGAGCTTCGTTTTTTCTAAAATCAGTCAGTTGATTTACCTCCATCATGAAATATGAGGTAAGAATTTCTTCAAGGGCTCTTCTTTTTTCCTCTATATTCCGCTTCAATACTACGCCTGGAAATCCTCCAAAGGTTAGATATTCTTCCATTAAAGGGGCAATCTTTTCATAAATAGCCACGGGAAGAGAAGCCTTTTCAGAAAACTTTAATTTAACTTCTTTAAAAACAAGAAATTCAGCAAAGGTAAGTGGGTAAAGCTCAAAAATATACTTCCTGCCGGCCAAAGACTCGGAGAATAAGTTCTTGAGATAAAAACTGGCCGATCCGGTTAAGAAAAACTTAACTGAGTAATGATCAATGAAATATTTAACCACTGAGGGAAGGTTTTTAACCAGCTGAATTTCATCCAGAAAAACATAGGCTTTATAAGAAAAATCGATCCCCAACGCTTCAAGAATGCTCTTTATCTGCCCATAATTGTCTTCTTCAAAGTACTTTCGATTTAACGGATTTTCTAGATCCAGAAACAATTTGTTGGCTGAGTCAATTTGCTTATAAAGCCATTCAAGAACCGT